>NZ_JAKMRK010000004.1:0-138896 GCF_025772045.1 Campylobacter sp. IFREMER_LSEM_CL1890
TCTATCCCAATTTAATAAAACTTTAAGCTTTTACTGCTATAATTTCATTTCCTTTTCAAATAAAAGGGACTTAAAAAACTTAAGATTTTTATCTTAATTTTTTATATTTGTTCTTTAAATTATTAATATTGTTAATCAAATCTTATAGTCAATCTTTGAAATCTAAATAAGTGATCGATTGAGCCAGAGATTTACCTTAATTAATGTAAATCTATCAATTAATAATTAAAGATTATTTTATTAATCTTTAAAATACTTTTTCTTTGAAGAAAAAGATTAAACTATCTGTATTTTTTATGGAGAGTTTGATCCTGGCTCAGAGTGAACGCTGGCGGCGTGCCTAATACATGCAAGTCGAACGATGAAGCTTTTAGCTTGCTAGAAGTGGATTAGTGGCGCACGGGTGAGTAAGGTATAGTTAATCTGCCCTACACAAGAGGACAACAGTTGGAAACGACTGCTAATACTCTATACTCCTGCTTAACACAAGTTGAGTAGGGAAAGTTTTTCGGTGTAGGATGAGACTATATAGTATCAGCTAGTTGGTGAGGTAATGGCTCACCAAGGCTATGACGCTTAACTGGTCTGAGAGGATGATCAGTCACACTGGAACTGAGACACGGTCCAGACTCCTACGGGAGGCAGCAGTAGGGAATATTGCGCAATGGGGGAAACCCTGACGCAGCAACGCCGCGTGGAGGATGACACTTTTCGGAGCGTAAACTCCTTTTCTTAGGGAAGAATTCTGACGGTACCTAAGGAATAAGCACCGGCTAACTCCGTGCCAGCAGCCGCGGTAATACGGAGGGTGCAAGCGTTACTCGGAATCACTGGGCGTAAAGGGCGCGTAGGCGGATTATCAAGTCTCTTGTGAAATCCAACGGCTTAACCGTTGAACTGCTTGGGAAACTGGTAGTCTAGAGTGAGGGAGAGGCAGATGGAATTGGTGGTGTAGGGGTAAAATCCGTAGATATCACCAAGAATACCCATTGCGAAGGCGATCTGCTGGAACTTAACTGACGCTAAGGCGCGAAAGCGTGGGGAGCAAACAGGATTAGATACCCTGGTAGTCCACGCCCTAAACGATGTACACTAGTTGTTGGGGTGCTAGTCATCTCAGTAATGCAGCTAACGCATTAAGTGTACCGCCTGGGGAGTACGGTCGCAAGATTAAAACTCAAAGGAATAGACGGGGACCCGCACAAGCGGTGGAGCATGTGGTTTAATTCGAAGATACGCGAAGAACCTTACCTGGGCTTGATATCCTAAGAACCTCTTAGAGATAAGAGGGTGCTAGCTTGCTAGAACTTAGAGACAGGTGCTGCACGGCTGTCGTCAGCTCGTGTCGTGAGATGTTGGGTTAAGTCCCGCAACGAGCGCAACCCACGTATTTAGTTGCTAACGGTTCGGCCGAGCACTCTAAATAGACTGCCTTCGTAAGGAGGAGGAAGGTGTGGACGACGTCAAGTCATCATGGCCCTTATGCCCAGGGCGACACACGTGCTACAATGGCATATACAATGAGACGCAATACCGCGAGGTGGAGCAAATCTATAAAATATGTCCCAGTTCGGATTGTTCTCTGCAACTCGAGAGCATGAAGCCGGAATCGCTAGTAATCGTAGATCAGCCATGCTACGGTGAATACGTTCCCGGGTCTTGTACTCACCGCCCGTCACACCATGGGAGTTGATTTCACTCGAAGCCGGAATACTAAACTAGTTACCGTCCACAGTGGAATCAGCGACTGGGGTGAAGTCGTAACAAGGTAACCGTAGGAGAACCTGCGGTTGGATCACCTCCTTTCTAGAGTACAAACTGATAAGTCTCACAACTATCAGTTCATATATAGACTCAATCATCCTTGTTTAGATTTCAAAGATTGATGAAAAGCTAATTTTGGGGAATTAGCTCAGCTGGGAGAGCGCCTGCTTTGCACGCAGGAGGTCAGCGGTTCGATCCCGCTATTCTCCACCATTTATTAAGGGCCTATAGCTCAGCTGGTTAGAGTGCACCCCTGATAAGGGTGAGGTCACAAGTTCAAGTCTTGTTAGGCCCACCATAAAAAAGATTTGTTTATCAATCATATAATTAAAGTTTTAAAACTTAAAGCAAGTATATAGCTAATAATAAAGCAATAAGTAAAGTAAAATACTTTATTGCTTATGTTTTTAAATTATTTAAACTCTTTATATATACTTCCTTTAGGTTTTAAGACCTAAGCTAAATAAATAATAGAATATTTTATATATTAGATTAATTATTTAATGTTATTTGAATTATCATTGTTAAGAGTCACAAGCAAGTTTTAATAAAAACAATTTTACAGGACTTGTTAAAGGATAAAACCTAACTATCTTTTCTTTAGCTTTTAGTTAAAGACAAGTTTTAAACTCACAGCTTAGTTAGACTAATTTATTTAGTTTTATTAAGTGTTTAAATGCTTTCCGTCTTAAGATAGTAAAGTCTTATCATAAAAACTTTAACAAGGAAGTGATGCGTTTTAGAATGAATTTAAAAGGTAAGCTATTAAGAGCGAATGGTGGATGCCTTGGCTGGTAAAGGCGATGAAGGACGTACTAGACTGCGATAAGCTACGGGGAGCTGTCAAGAAGCTTTGATCCGTAGATTTCCGAATGGGGCAACCCAGTATATAGAGATATATACTACCATAATGGAGCGAACGTAGGGAATTGAAACATCTTAGTACCTACAGGAAAAGAAATCAATAGAGATTGCGTCAGTAGCGGCGAGCGAAAGCGCAAGAGGGCAAACCCAGTGCTTGCACTGGGGGTTGTAGGACTGCAATGTGCAATAGGTAAGGTTAGTAGAACACTCTGGAAAGTGTAGCCATAGAGGGTGATAGTCCCGTATACGAAAACCAAACCTTAGCTAGCAGTATCCTGAGTAGGGCGGGACACGAGGAATCCTGTCTGAAGCTGGGTCGACCACGATCCAACCCTAAATACTACTACCAGACCGATAGTGCACAAGTACCGTGAGGGAAAGGTGAAAAGAACTGAGGTGATCAGAGTGAAATAGAACCTGAAACCATTTGCTTACAATCATTCAGAGCACTATGTAGCAATACAGTGTGATGGACTGCCTTTTGCATAATGAGCCTGCGAGTTGTGGTGTCTGGCAAGGTTAAGCACACGCGAAGCCGTAGCGAAAGCGAGTCTGAATAGGGCGCTTAAGTCAGATGCTGCAGACCCGAAACGAAGTGATCTATCCATGAGCAAGTTGAAGCTAGTGTAAGAACTAGTGGAGGACTGAACCGATAGGCGTTGAAAAGCCCCCGGATGACTTGTGGATAGGGGTGAAAGGCCAATCAAACTTCGTGATAGCTGGTTCTCTCCGAAATATATTTAGGTATAGCGTTGTGTCGTAGTATAAGGGGGTAGAGCACTGAATGGGCTAGGGCATACACCAATGTACCAAACCCTATCAAACTCCGAATACCTTATATGTAATCACAGCAGTCAGGCGGCGAGTGATAAAATCCGTCGTCAAGAGGGAAACAACCCAGACTACCAGCTAAGGTCCCTAAATCTTACTTAAGTGGAAAACGATGTGAAGTTACTTAAACAACCAGGAGGTTGGCTTAGAAGCAGCCATCCTTTAAAGAAAGCGTAATAGCTCACTGGTCTAGTGATTTTGCGCGGAAAATATAACGGGGCTAAAGTAAGTACCGAAGCTGTAGACTTGATTTTATCAAGTGGTAGGAGAGCGTTCTATTTGCGCCGAAGGTATACCGGTAAGGAGTGCTGGAGCGAATAGAAGTGAGCATGCAGGCATGAGTAGCGATAATTAATGTGAGAATCATTAACGCCGTAAACCCAAGGTTTCCTACGCGATGCTCGTCATCGTAGGGTTAGTCGGGTCCTAAGTCGAGTCCGAAAGGGGTAGACGATGGCAAATTGGTTAATATTCCAATACCAACATTAGTGTGCGATGGAAGGACGCTTAGGGCTAAGCAAGCTAGCGGATGGAAGTGCTAGTCTAAGGTTGTAGGAGGTTATATAGGCAAATCCGTATAACAATACTTCGAGAACTGAAAGGCTCTTCAAAGTCTTCGGACAGCGAGGAGAATTGCTGATGCCGTCGAGCCAAGAAAAGTTTCTAAGTTTAGCTAATGTTGCCCGTACCGTAAACCGACACAGGTGGGTGGGATGAGTATTCTAAGGCGCGTGGAAGAACTCTCTTTAAGGAACTCTGCAAAATAGCACCGTATCTTCGGTATAAGGTGTGGTTCGCTTCGTATTAGGATTTACTCCGAAAGCGAAGAAACTTACAACAAAGAGTCCCTCCCGACTGTTTACCAAAAACACAGCACTCTGCTAACTCGTAAGAGGATGTATAGGGTGTGACGCCTGCCCGGTGCTCGAAGGTTAATTGATGGGGTTAGCATTAGCGAAGCTCTTGATCGAAGCCCGAGTAAACGGCGGCCGTAACTATAACGGTCCTAAGGTAGCGAAATTCCTTGTCGGTTAAATACCGACCTGCATGAATGGCGTAACGAGATGGGAGCTGTCTCAAAGAGGGATCCAGTGAAATTGTAGTGGAGGTGAAAATTCCTCCTACCCGCGGCAAGACGGAAAGACCCCGTGGACCTTTACTACAGCTTGACACTGCTATTTGGATAAGAATGTGCAGGATAGGTGGGAGGCTTTGAGTATATGACGCCAGTTGTATATGAGCCGTTGTTGAGATACCACTCTTTCTTATTTGGGTAGCTAACCAGCTTGAGTTATCCTCAAGTGGGACAATGTCTGGTGGGTAGTTTGACTGGGGCGGTCGCCTCCCAAATAATAACGGAGGCTTACAAAGGTTGGCTCAGAACGGTTGGAAATCGTTCGTAGAGTATAAAGGTATAAGCCAGCTTAACTGCAAGACATACAAGTCAAGCAGAGACGAAAGTCGGTCTTAGTGATCCGGTGGTTCTGTGTGGAAGGGCCATCGCTCAAAGGATAAAAGGTACCCCGGGGATAACAGGCTGATCTCCCCCAAGAGCTCACATCGACGGGGAGGTTTGGCACCTCGATGTCGGCTCATCGCATCCTGGGGCTGGAGCAGGTCCCAAGGGTATGGCTGTTCGCCATTTAAAGCGGTACGCGAGCTGGGTTCAGAACGTCGTGAGACAGTTCGGTCCCTATCTGCCGTGGGCGTAAGAAGATTGAAGAGATTTGACCCTAGTACGAGAGGACCGGGTTGAACAAACCACTGGTGTAGCTGTTGTTCTGCCAAGAGCATCGCAGCGTAGCTAAGTTTGGAACGGATAAACGCTGAAAGCATCTAAGCGTGAAGCCAACTCTAAGATGAATCTTCTCTAAGCTCTCTAGAAGACTACTAGTTTGATAGGCTGGGTGTGTAATGGATGAAAGTCCTTTAGCTGACCAGTACTAATAGAGCGTTTGGCTTATCTTATTTAAGCATCACTTCCTTGTTAAGGTTTTTAATAAAGCTTTGAGTATTTTTATGTGAAATATTTATATAAAAATTACATTCTTAAGTTTATAAAATCTTATAAGTAAAGTTTATATTAGAACTTGCTCTTAACATTGTTTTTTAAGTATTCTAAAATGAAACAATAAAGTATTTAGTTCAATAAAACATCTAAATATAAGAATAAGATGAAAGTTAAAATAAAAATGATTTTTATGTCTAAATCTTATTGATTGTTTTTATTATGCTATATTAAATAGAATATTTAAATAACAATGTCCGTGATTATACAGATGTGGAGACGCCTTGCTCCATCCCGAACCAAGAAGCTAAGCACATCGTGGGTGATGATACTACGCCTTACTGGCAGGGGGAAAGTAGCTCATTGCGGACTTGTTAATTCTTATTATTCTTACTTTATATATAATCCTATATTTATTTTTATTGTTAATTATTTTAATTATTTTAATTATTTTAATTATTTTAATTATTTTAATTATTTTAATTATTTTAATTATTTTAATTATTTTAATTATTTTAATTATTTTAATTATTTTAATTATTTTAATTTATTGGCTTAATCCTTAAATTAGTTTATTTTTTATACTTATTGTTAGTTGTTATTTTTTTATTTGGTTATAAAATTTATTTTTATATATTATTTAGTTATATTTCTTTCTTGTAGTTCTTAATTATTTACAATTTTTAGTTTTTATGTTTTTAGTGATTTAGCTTTTGGTTTTATATTGAAATGGTATTGTAAAGTGTGATGTGTGATATTGTTTATAATAAAGTTTATAATAAGTCATTGTATTGGTGGATAATTGGTTTCTTAGAAGAAATTATCTTCTAAGAAAGAGAATGTTATACAGCGCCTTTTGGAGCTGTAAATGCTGTTATTTTAGGCGGCAATCCCTTATATTTTTCTATATTTACTAAGCCTGTATGAGAAATGTTTCCGTTTGCTAATTCAGAAGTTGGCATATCAATAGTTAAGACATTTACATTTCCGTATTTGCACATTCCTTCATCATTTGGATCATACCAGCCACCTTCGCATAATCTTACAACATTTGGCATAATATCTTTAGTTACCACAGCACCTGCGAGAACTTGACCTCTTTTATTGAAAACTCTTACAATATTGCCATTTTTGATTCCAAGTTTTTTAGCATCAATAGGATTGATTAAGATAGGTTCTCTATCATTTACTGCATATTTTTCACGCAATAAGGTATGACACATTTGAGAGTGAAGCCTATCTGTTGGATGATTAGTTAGTAGATGAAAAGGTGTTTCCTTAGTAGCATTTCCTAGCCATTCTATCGGCTCCATCCACATTGGATGTGCTTTGCAGTCTTTATAGTTATACTTTTCGATAGTTTTTGAGTAAATTTCTATCAAGCCTGATTCGGTGCCTAGAGCATTTAAAATAGGATCTTCAATAAATTCAGAAAATCTCACCCATTCCATGCTTTCTATGGTTGGAGAAAAAGTTATAGGCTCATTTTTGGCCCAAAATTCTTCAAAACTTGGCATTTTTGGCTCAAATACATCCCCATAAGCTTGAGTTTGTTTTAAAGCGCTATTGTAGTATTCTTTAATAAAATCTTTTGCTTTTTTACCATTTTCGGTATAAGCATTAAATACATCATCTCCATACACTTTACAAATATCAGCAAAAATTTCATAGTCATCTTTGCTCTCGCCTATTGGTAATACTGCTTGCTTCATTGGAGCTATATTCATATTAGAATAATCTCCACTCATGGTAATATCATCTCGTTCATAAGAACTTGTGGTAGGCATTACAATATCTGCCATTTTCGCAGTTGGAGTCCAATAAATTTCATTTACAACTATAGTTCTTGGTTTTTGCCATGCTTTGATGTTAGTGTTTGTATTTTGATGATGGACTATAGGATTTCCACCTGCCCAATAAATAAAGTCAATATCAGGATAGGTTATTTTAGAACCATTATTGTCTATAACTTTCCCAGGATTTAATAAAGCATCAGCTATTCTAGCTACAGGAAAAGAATAACTAGCAGTATTTTGTAGCCATTCAGCACCACCTTGAGATTCTCCATTTTTTGGCATACCTTTAAATTTACCATTTTCCCAAATTCCCACAGCTCCTGCTGTAATACCTCCTATAACACCACCTTTGCATGATGGAACACCGCCATTACTATAGTGATAACTTAAGCCAAATCCACCACCTTTAGTGCCAATTTGACCAAGCATTGAAGCTAGGGTTATTAACATCCAATGAGGTTGCTCGCCATGATGAGCTCTTTGCATACCCCAACCACTCATGATCATAGTAGGGTTATCATAAAAACTTTCAGCTAGTGTTTTGATGATTTTTTCATCAATTCCACAAATTTTACTTGCCCATTTTGTATCTTTTTTAATACCATCATTCTTGCCATCTAAATAAGCTTTGAACTTATCAAATCCACTTGTATAATTTTCTAAAAATTCATAATTGACTTTATTTTTTTCGATCAAATGACTAGCCATGCCTATCATCATAGCAACATCTGTATTTGGTTTTGGAGAGATCCATTGTGCATTTAAAAATTTAGCAGTTTCGGTTTTTATAGGATCTATGCAAATAACCTTGATTTTACTATTTTTTAATTTTTCAAAGTAAGCAAGACCTCTTTGATCGTTTGAAGTCCAAGCTATTCTTAAAGTAGCGATAGGATTAGCACCCCAAATAACTACTATTTTAGAATGTTCTAAAATGTTTTCCCATGAAGTTTGCTGTTCATATACTTCAATAGAGCCTACAACATAAGGCATTATTATTTGAGAAGCTCCGGTTGAGTAATCTCCGGTAGTCCCTACAAAACCACCTGTGACATTTAAAAATCTATGGAGCAATATTCTACAATTTTGCATATTTCCACTAGATTTCCATCCGTAGCTTCCACCAAATATAGCTTGAGTTCCTTTTTGCTCTCTTGTTTTTTTAAGTTCTTTTGCTATAAGTTTTATAGCCTCATCATAACTTACACGCACAAATTCATCTTTTCCTCTAAGTTCAGGTTTTGGATTGTCGGGATTTTCAAGATAGCTTTTTCTAACATAAGGATATTTCACGCGCGATTTGTAGATCATATCTGCTGTATAGTGTTGTAAAGGATTGTCAATTTGTGTTACTTTTTCCCATGGCTCACTTTTAATTACCACACCATCTTTAATGGTAAGTTTTAAAATTCCCCAATGTGCTGCTGTTATCACACTTCCATTTTTTACTAAACCAGAATTTATTTGAGAAACTTCTATATTTTTACTCATGGCCAAACTAGGAGCTAAAGGCAACACGCTTAACCCTGCTCCGATTTTTAAAAATTTTCTTCTATCAAGCCCCATTTTATTTTACCTCCTTAAAATCTTTTGCATTTTTTTGCAAATACTGTATCACTAGCCAATGATCTTTCTTATCAATTCCTGTTCTATTTACCATTGATCTAAAAGTAGCAGGCCAGCCATTAGCACTAAATTCACTTTCTTTATGAACGCTATGACAAATTCCGCAATTATTCATATAAAGCTCTTTAGCTTTTATAAACATTTCTTTGTTGCTTTTTGCAAAATCTTTCTTGTCAGTCCAAACTTCTATGGTAGCTTTATCCCATTTTCCATTTTTGCTTTTAGTATAAGTTTTAAAATCAAGTTTTGTATTTTTAGAAAATGCAGCAACTATGATTCTTTGACTATCGTTGTAATAAAGCACAGAAGGCGAAGCAGGATTAATATAGCCTGTGATCTTGACTAAAACTTTATTTCCATCAGTTTTTAATACTTCAAAAGGATTTGTGGGTAGCAATCTACCAACAGCTTTTGTGTCATTTTTGCTTAAGTAAAGTGAGCTTACTTCACTTGTAAAAAATTCATTTTTAGCGCAAACAAAAGAAACAAGCGCTAAACAGAAAACTAAAATTTTTCCCATTTTGCCTCCTTGATATTTTTAATATAAACTTATTGTATAACTTTAGTATTAAAATTTTCTTAGTATAAAAATATAAAAAATGCAATAATAAATATTATCTAATAATTTTTTATTAATTTTTAATTTATTTGTTTTTATATTTTCATAAAGTCTTTTCAATCCTTTAAAGTAAATTTTAGTAAAATATAAAATATTCTTTATAAAGGTTAAAAATGCACTTTACTTTGCTAAATGAAAAAGATTTTTTCAACCCCTACTACCGCAAAAAGCAAATTACACAAAATGAATTTGACACTTTTAGCAAGGCTTTAATGCAGTATATAAAAAGGCTTGAAAGCTCACAAAGTGAAAATGAAGATTATCTTGTAGCTAACACACTTAGTCCATTTTTAACCACTCTAAATTTCAAAACCCACATCAAAACCAAGCAAAAAGGCAAAAGCGAGATTGATTTAGCCATTGCTAAAGATGAGTTTAGCAAAGACTTAGAAGTTCTCATCGAAGCTAAAAAGCCCAACTCAAAAGAATTCATCATCCACGCAAAGCCAAATTCCAAAGCCTTGCATGAAGCCATTTTGTATTATTTTAGAAACAGAGAGCATAGCTTTAGTTTGAAATTTATCATCATCACAGACTTTTATAAATTCTACATTTTCAAAGCTAGTGAATTTGAAGAGCTTTTTTATAAAAACACAAGCTTTAAAAAGCTTTTTGAAGAATTTCAAAGCCCAAATTCACTTTTTAAAGGCAACACCGATGAATTTTACAAAGAAGCAAGCAAACTCATAGAAAATTCCAAAGAAAGCTTAAAAGGCTTTTTCATCGATTTAGCCTTTTTAAAAGATGAGCAAAAGTCAAATTTCAAAAACCTAGCAAGCATTTTTAAAACCTTTCATAGAGACTTTTTGCTAAATGAATTTAGCCCAAATGACGCAAACTCATTAAACAACGCATTCTATAAAGAGCTTTTATACATCTTAGGTTTAAGCGAGAGCAAACAACTTTCTAAATTCATCATCACACAAAGTGAGCAAAGCAAACAAGCCCAAGGCACGCTTTATCATCTCATAGCGAGCAAGCTTCCAAAGCATGACTTTGAAGAGGTGTTAAAATTCATCATACTTTGGCTAAACCGCATTTTATTTTTAAAGCTTATCGAGTCTAATTTAGTTAGATTTAATGATGATAAAACCCTTAAATTTCTAAACTATGAAAAAATTCCAAATTTTACTACCCTTTCACACCTTTTCTTTGATATCTTAGCTAAAGAAAAGCACACAAGGATGCAGAGTAAATTTAGCTATTTGCCTTATTTAAATTCATCGCTTTTTGAAAAACAAGCCATCGAAAAAACCACACTAGAAATCGCTACTTTAGAAAATGACGCTTTGTTAGAGTATCACCCACACACGCAGTTAAAAGATGACAAAGGCAAAAGTAAAAAAGGTAAAGTAGGTTTGCTTGAGTATTTGTTTGAGTTTTTAGATAGCTTTGACTTTGGAGCAGATGAGCAAAGCGAAGAACTCATCAAACAAAAAGAACTCATCAACTCAAGCGTTTTGGGAAATGTCTTTGAAAAACTAAATGGCTACAAAGAAGGTAGTTTTTATACCCCAAGCTTTATCACTTCATATATGTGTAAAGCAAGCATAGAAAAAGTCGTGCTTGATAAGTTTAACCATACTTTTAAGCTAAATGCCACCAAGCTAAGCGAGCTAAGAACCCAGCTACGCCAAGAAAAAATTTCTCAAGAGCAAAAACTAGCTTTGCTAAATTCCATACGCATTTGCGATCCTGCAGTGGGAAGTGGGCATTTTTTAGTTTCAGCTTTAAATGCCATGCTTATGGTGCATTATGAGCTTGGTTTGTTTGAAGAGGACTTTTACCTAAGCGTGCAAAATGATGAAATTTTAGTGCAAAATCACAAAGGTCAATTTTTAGAGTATAAACGCCCTGATTTTGACAAAGACAAAACCCACCTTTGCCAAAAAGAACTTTTCGAGCGTAAAAAAGACATCATAGAAAACAACCTTTTTGGAGTAGATATCAACCCAAATTCATGTGAGATCACTAAACTAAGACTTTGGATAGAGCTTTTAAAACACAGCTTTTATGAAAGCTTTGATGATACAAACTATCATGATCTTAAAACCCTGCCAAACATCGATATCAACATAAAATGCGGAAATTCGCTTATAAGTTATTTTGAAATTCACAAAAGCCTTTCTCACTACCCAAACATCAAAGAACGCATGGATAAATACAAACGCATAGTCAAAGACTACAAAGAAGGCTTTTACACCGACAAAACTCTCATCGCAAAAGAGATTAAAAACCTCAAAGAGTCTTTTAAAAATTTCTGTTTAAAAGACAAATTTGCCAAAGAGATCAAGCAACTTACCAACGGCGCTAATGAATACTCTAAAAAATACGGCGATTTTTTAGCACAAGATGAAAAAGATGAGAATTTTAGAGCATTTTTCTCTAAAAATATGTTTGAATTTGACTTTGATGAAAGTGCTGCTAAGAAAGAATTTAAAAAGCTTAAAAAGCTTTATGAGAGTATATTTGACTTAGAAAGTGCAAATCCTTTTGAATGGCGTTTTGAATTTAGCGAAGTGCTTGATGAGGGCGGGAATTTTAAAGGGTTTGATCTCATCATCGGTAACCCACCTTACATCAGACAAGAAGACATCAAAGAGTTAAAGCCAAATTTAGCCAAAAACTATAAAGTATATAAAGGCACAAGCGACATTTATACTTACTTTTATGAGCTTGGGTTTAATGTGCTAAAGCAAAATGGCGTTTTGTCTTTCATCACTTCAAACAAATATACAAGAGCAGGTTATGGAGAGCCTTTGCGTGAATTTTTGCTTAAAAATACCACACTTTTAGAATACATCGATCTAAATGGTATAAAAGTCTTTGATAGTGCTACGGTAGATACTTCCATACTAAGCTTTGAAAAAGCAAAAACTAAAGATAGTAGTTTCAAATACCTAGCCCCAAACACCGAGCTTTTAAAAGAAAACGACTTTAACATAGAAAGCATTTTAAATTTTAACAAAATCGCACAAAATTCTTTAAGCAAAGAAAGCTTTACTTTTAACGATGAGGGTACAAACGCACTAAAAGCAAAGATAGAAAATCACGGCACTCCACTTAAAGACTGGCATGGGCTTAATATAAACTATGGCATAAAAACGGGCTATAATGAAGCCTTTATCATCACTACTGAAAAAAGAGATGAAATTCTAGCTAAATGCAAAGATGAAGCCGAAAAAGAACGCACCGCCAAACTCATACGCAAAATGTTACGCGGTAGAGATATAAAAAGATATAGTTATGAGTGGGCAGGGCTTTGGGTGATCAACACTCACAATGGCTATAAAAGCAAAAGTGGAGAAAAGATAGAAGCGATAAACATAGATGAGTACCCTAGCTTAAAACAGCATTTAAAGCCGTATTATAAAACTTTAGAAAAAAGAACTGACAAAGGAAAAACACCTTATAACCTTAGAAATTGTGCTTATTTGGAAGAATTTGAAAAAGAAAAGATAGTGTATAGTGAAATAGTAAGAAAACCACAATTTTATTTAGATACAAAGTTAAATTTTTACGCAGAAGCAACAAGTTTTATTTTAACAGGGGAAAATCTAAAATATCTCATTGCTTTTTTAAACAATGATTTTGTGGCTTTTATATTTAAAACATTTTACGCCGGTGGAAACTTAGGTGAAAATGGATTTAGATACAAAAAAGCATTTTTAGAAAGACTTCCTATACCAAAAATAAATTCTAAAAATGAAAAACTAGCAAACGAGCTTATAAGCTTAGTCGATGAGATTTTAAATTTAAAAGAGCAAGATAAAAACGCAAACACCAAAACCCAAGAAACCAAAATAAACTCTATCGTTTACAAACTTTACAACCTAAACGAAGAAGAAATAAAAATCATTGAAGGAAAACGATGATAAGGGATATATATAATATTGATTTAGAAATACCAAATAGTGGTATCTTTATAAAAGGTTTGGATAATGAGAAATTAACTATTTCTCTAGATTTAGTTAGATTTATGCAAATCAATAAGAGGCAAATAGTATCTTCAGGCAATAAACTAGATGTTGGAAAATTGGCTAAACCATTAAATCCATATATTATTTATAATATTTTAGAAGAAAATAATAAAAACAATTTTAATGGTGTAAAAATTATAGAAAAAATAGAAGATGAAAATAATATTATCTATCATTTTAATTTTGGATTAATATTAAATACTTTTATAGAAAAATCAAAAATTACAAGACAGATGGAGCAAAATACATCAGATAATTTGAAAGATCTGAATGAAATCAAAGCTTTTATAGCTCCTTGTTTTTTTTCCTATGGAATGGTAGGAGATGTTAAATCAATCCCTAAAAACGAACTTGAAGATTTAGAAAATGATTACGGCTATGAGGGAAAAGATTATAAAAGTATTTTTAAAAAAGAAGTTTATATAAATTTTAGTTGCTATGAGAGAGTGTATTTTTCTAATTGTGAGTTTAAATCTAAAGTTTCTTTACATATAATTAATAATGACAATACGGTTTGTTTTCTTAATGGCATGGATTTTTCTAATTGTATTTTTGAAGATGAAATAAATTTTAAACGCTTTATATCTGGAACATCTTTGCCTGAAAATAAATATTATAACAATGAACAGGATACTTTATTTAAAAATTGTATTTTTAAAAAAAGAGTTGTTTTTCATAATTCTAATTTTTTTAACAGTATTTATTTCAATAATTCCCATTTTAAAGATTATGTCGACTTTCATGAATGTAGATTTGAAAAAACGACTTGTTTTTATGGAGTAACTTTTGATAAAGGCCCGAATTTTTCTCAAGTGATTTTCAAAGAAAATTTAAATGCCGTAAATGCAAATTTAAACTTTACATTTAATGGTTTAAAGATACAAATAAAAAAAGAAGAAGAAAATTTTAATAAAGATAAAAATGAACAATATCAAAAATCTTTAGATAAATTTGCAAATGATTTTAGAGATTCTTTTAGAGTTTTTAAAAATGCATTGATAAAAGATAACAATCTTTTGGAAGCTTCAAACTTTCATAAATACGAGCTTTATTGTAAAGAGATAGAACTAAAAAATAAAAAAGGCAAAACCTTTAAAGATGTGGTGGATAAATATCAGCTTTTCTTTTATCGCAAGCTTTGTGATCATCATACAGACTTGCTAAAGGTGTTTCATAATCTACTTATCATCATCATGCTTTTTAGCATTTTTTCTTTTGTGCTTGATAAATTTAAACAACCCAGCATAGAAAATAATGCAAAATATCACATCGTTCAAGTAGATACTAATGAAAGTTATATCTTTAAAGAACACAATAAAACGACTTATAATTTTTTATCCTTGAATATAGAGCAAGAATTTAAAAACTTGAGTCAATTTATACCTATGGATAAAATTCTTTTCACGGTTAAATCGTTTATATATGAAAATCCACTCAGAAATCAACTAACTTTTATAGAAAAATTTGGTTTATTTTTGTTTTTTGCGTTGTTAGTGATTTTAGTTGCTTTGTTGATTAAACAATACTTATGGTTCTTACTTTTGCCTTTGTTTGTAGGAGTGGTTTATTGCATAGGATTTTCTAAGTCGATTATTACTCATTTTATGATTATAATGCTATTTGCATGTACTTTTATACTTATAATGGTTTTTGATAGCAAGTCTAAAAGATTTCTTTTTGTAGGTATTTCTTATATAGTTTGTATTTTTACGCTACTTGCAAAACCTAGTTTAATGCTTCCTGTGTTTGGAAGCTTTTTAGAAAAAGACACTAACACTACTTATCCTTTACTGCTTAGTTTATCGGTGGTGTATTTTATACTTGTAGCTTTAGTGATATTCTCGCTCCAAAAAACAGCACGCAAAAACTCCATAGTGCCAAGCTGAAAGCAAAATCATGCTTTTAGCTTTAAAGTGTGATGAAAAATTTGATTTAAAAATACTTTTGATATGAATATTTTTATTATATTTATATTTTGTTTCAAATATAAACAATACTTTATATTTTATTTGCAAAGTGTAAATTTTTGTTTTTATTAAAAGAGAATTTTTATACGAAATGTTACTCTTATACTCATATAGTTAATTTTTTCTAACAAAAATACACAAAAATAAAAATATTTGTTAAGCTAGATATTGGAAATTTTTATCAAAAGGAAAAATATGTGGCAACAAATATATAATCCATTTGACAACATACTTTTAAGTGCTTTGGTGGCTTTTTTGCCTATTTTGTGCTTTTTGCTTTCTCTTGTAGTTTTCAAACTCAAAGGCTATCAAGCAGGCTTTTTAACTCTTATTTTATCAAGTGTTGTGGCATTGTTTGCTTATGATATGCCGTTTTCTTTATTAGGTGCTAGCTTTATACAAGGTTTTGCAAATGGTATTTGGCCTATAGCTTGGATCATCATCGCGGCCATATTTTTATATAAACTTTCTATCAAATCAGGCTCGTTTGAAGTGATAAAACAAAGTGTTATGAGTATCACTCCAGATCATAGAATTCAAGTGATTTTGATTGGATTTTGTTTTGGTTCTTTTTTAGAAGGTGCTATAGGTTTTGGAGGGCCAGTGGCTATTACCGCTGCATTACTTGTAGGACTTGGGCTTAGACCATTATATGCCGCAGGACTTTGTCTCATAGCCAATACCGCTCCGGTAGCTTTTGGAGCAGTTGGAATTCCTATCATAGCGATGAGTAATCTAGCAGGTATAGAACAGCACGGTGTTTCAGCTATGGTGGGTAGAATGCTTGTGCCTCTTAGCTTGACTATACCATTTTTTATAGTATTTTTAATGGATGGTTTAAAAGGGGTTAAAGAAACCTTTCCTGCTATTTTTGTTGCAGCCGTTTCTTTTACTGCTACACAATTTTGGAGTTCAAATCATTTAGGCGCAGAACTTCCAGATATTATTTCAGCGGTTGTTTCTTTGTCTATTACTACGATATTTTTAAAATTTTGGAAGCCAAAAAATATTTTTAGATTAGATGATGTAAAAGACTTTGAAAACTCACAAAAGCTAGAATTTAAAAAAGTATTTTTAGCTTGGATTCCTTTTATACTTTTGATTATTTGTATTATTATATGGACGCAACCTTGGTTTAAGGCTTTATTTGCTAAAGATGGAATATTAAATTTTATGCAATTTACTTTGAAATTTAATGAAGCCTTAGGAGCTATCATAAGTCCTGATATAGTTAATCCACAAATCACAAAAACAATGATTCCATCACATACTATAGATTTAGTAGCACAAGCAGGAACTGCTATTTTAGTGGCTGCTTTAATGAGCATTGTTGTGTTGAAAATAAAAATCAACGAAGCTACCGAGTGTTTTTGGGAAACTTTAAAAGAAATGGCCACTCCATGCTTAACTATAGGCTTAGTAGTTGCTTTTGCCTTTATAGCTAAAAATAGCGGTATGAGTACTACTTTAGGACTTGCTTTTTCAAATACAGGCGATGCTTATGCATTTTTTTCTCCCATCATAGGATGGATAGGTGTGTTTTTAACAGGTTCTGATACTAGTTCAAATTTGCTTTTTGGGACATTACAGCAAGTTAGTGCTCAAAAATTAGGAATTTCAGAAACTTTATTTTTAGCAGCAAATTCTGTTGGTGGAGTTGTGGGTAAAATGATATCTCCTCAAAGTATAGCGGTAGCTTGCGCAGCAGTTGGACTTGTAGGAAAAGAATCTGAATTGTTTAGATTTACTTTAAAATACTCAATAGGTTTTATAATTCTAATAGGAATTTGGACTTTTGTTATAGCATTTTTCTTCCACGGGATCATCCCTGAAGCAGTGCTTTTAAAATAAGGATTGATGATGAAAAAAGTGTATTTATTTGCTACTTGTTTGGGTAGTGCGATAATGCAAGAAAGTGTTTTAAACGCGGTTAGACTTTTAAGAAGAGAGGGAGTTGAGGTTATATTTAAAAAGCAGCAAACTTGCTGCTCTCAACCCTCATTTAATTCAGGGTATTTTAAAGAAAGTAAAAATATAGCTTTGCATAATATAAAACTTTTTACTCAAGATTATCCTATAGTAGTGCCAAGCGGTTCTTGTGCGGGGATGATGAGTCATGATTATTTAGAGCTTTTCAAAGATGATGAGCATTTTAACTTGGTAAAGGAATTTAGCTCTAGGGTGATTGATCTTAGCCAGTATTTAGATGAGGTTTTAAAGGTTGATTATGAAGATAAAGGCGAGCCTATAAAAGTGACTTGGCACTCTAACTGCCATGCATTAAGAATTCAAAAAAGCATACAAGCGAGCAAAAATCTGCTAAAAAAACTCAAAAATGTGGAATTAATTCCTCTAGAATTTGAAGAAGAATGCTGTGGTTTTGGAGGAACTTTTTCTGTGAAAGAGCCTCAAATTTCAAACTCTATGGCACAAGAAAAAATCAAAGATATCCAAAATACAGGCGTAAAATATGTATTAAGTTCTGATGGTGGGTGTTTGATGAATATTGCAGGCACGATGAGTAAAATGGGGCTTGATATAAAAGGAATTCATTTGTATGATTTTTTAAACAAGCGTCTTGAAGGAGTTGCGATATGAAAATGACACATGAACAAATTGTGGATGTGAAAATTCATGATAAGCAAATGCGAGAGAATTTAAGATCTGCCATGCATACTTTGCAAAAAAATCGTTTAAAAGTTATAGATGAGAAATTTAATGATTGGCAAGGACTAAGATCTAAAGCTAAGCAAGCTAAAAACAATGCTTTATCAACTTTACACGATAGGCTTTTAGAATTTGAACAAAATGCCACTAAAAATGGCATAAATGTCCATTGGGCGAGTTCTGATGAGGATGCCTGTGAGATTATATATGAATTAATGGTAGAAAAAAACATCGGTAAAATTCTAAAAGGTAAATCTATGGCTAGTGAGGAAATAGGTTTAAACCACTACCTAGAATCCAAAGGCTTAAAAGCCATAGAAACAGATTTAGGCGAACTTATATTGCAGTTAAATGATGAAACTCCCGTGCATATTGTAGTTCCAGCGGTACATAAGAACCGCTATGAAATTGGTAAAATTTTTCAAGAAAAATTAGGCTCTAATTTAGAAAGTGAGCCAGAAAAGCTAAATTCTATTGCAAGAAAGCATTTAAGAGATGAATTTGAAGGGCTTAAAATGGGACTTAGCGGAGTAAATTTTGCTATGTCTAAAGAAGGTGCTTTTTGGCTTATAGAAAATGAGGGAAATGGTAGGATGTGCACCACAGCAAGTGATATACATGTAGCACTTTGTGGTATAGAAAAAGTTATGGAAAGCTTTGAAGATGCTGCCACTATGGTGTCTTTACTTACTCCATCAGCTACGGGTCAATTTATACCAACTTATAACAATATCATTACAGGACCTAGAAAAAATGGAGATTTAGATGGCCCAAAAGAAGTGCATATTATTCTTTTTGATCATAATAGAAGCAAAATACTAAATGATGAAGATTATTATGAAGCTTTGCGTTGTATAAGATGTGGGGCTTGTATGAATTTTTGTCCTGTGTATGATAAAATAGGCGGCCATACTTATCAAAGTGTATATCCAGGGCCGATTGGAGAAGTCATAAGTCCTAATCTTTTTGGTATGCAAGAAAATGGTGATATTCTTACTTTTTGCTCGCTTTGTGGAAGATGTTCTGAAGTTTGTCCGGTAAGAATTCCTCTTGCGGATTTAATACGCAAATTAAGAGCAGCAAAAGTAGGTCAAGGAAGTTTTGATAATATCGCTCCAAATACTGCTGAAGCTATGGCATTTAAGATTTTTGAAAAAGTAGCTACAAGTCCTATTATTTGGAAAAATACTTTAGCAAATTTACATAATTTTAATTGGCTTTTGCAAAAAGGAAAAAATTCTTTACCAGTAGTTAAAAAATGGAGTGCTTATAAGGAATTTCCACAAATAAAACTTGATCTTTATAAAGAACTTGAAAATATGCAAGGAGTAAAGTGTGAGTAGAATAAATGAAATTTCTTCACAAAGCAAAAAAGCTATTTTGGATAAGATTAAAAATACACATTTATCTTTTGAAAAAATCCCGACTATGGATCCTATAGAGCATATCAAAACAAGTGATGATATATATAGTGAGTTAAAAGAAAAAATGAGTGCAAATAAATACATAGTAGAAGAAAGCTCGTTAGAAAAATTAGAAGAAAAAATCAATCAAATTGTTAAAAGTTATGGCTATAAAAGTCTTATTTATCCTGATAATTTAAATTTAGATATAAATAAAATTGAAGCCGAAAAAAAGACTTGTTTTAATCAAGAGATTGAAAAAATACGAAAAGAAGTTTTTCATAGTGATTTTTCTATCATCCAAGCAAGAGTTGGAGTAAGCTCACATGGAGTTGCTTTAGTTTTGTCTGATAAAACTCAACCAAGAATGCTTTCTTTGGCTCCTATGCTTTGTATTGTCTTATTAAAAAAAGAAAATATTGTAAAAAGCATTAGCCAAGCATTGAATTTAGTAAAAGAAGAAAATGAAATTTTACCTAGCAATATTTTGTTTATAGCAGGGCCATCAAGAACTGCAGATATTGAACTTATCACTGTTTTTGGAGTTCATGGATCTCAAAAGGTTCATATTATACTTTATTGATTTATTTAGAATTTGCACTTAGTGTAAATTCTAAAATCACCTTCAAATCAAAAATTAACTTCTTGGTTTTTAAAACATTAATTAAATTATATTTTTATCAACCTTTGCTATTTTATTGATTTTAGTTATATTTAAGATATTTTTTGACATAGTAAAAAAGGTATTAACTTAAATTTTAAAACTATAAAAAGGAAAATCATGTTAAAAACAAGTTTTAAAAAGGCAGTATTTTTACCAAGTATTAGTATTATAGTTGTTTTAAGCCTTAGTTGTATTTTCTTGCCTAAACTTACAAATGATTTTATCAATCATATAAAAAGTGGAATTTTTGCAAATTTTTCATGGTTTTATATATTAAGTGTGAGCTTTTTTGTGTGTTTTATGCTCGCACTTGCACTTTCAAAATTTGGCGATATTAAACTCGGTGATGATGATGAAAAACCTCATTTTAAATTTACTTCTTGGCTTGCTATGCTTTTTGCTACGGGTATGGGAGTGGGGCTTATGTATTTTGGTGTGGCTGAACCTCTCATACATAAAAAAGCCTTGCAAACAAGCGATGAAGAAGCTATGCTACATACTATCTTTCACTGGGGAATTCACCCATGGGCTATTTATGGGGTGTGTGCTTTGGCTATGGCGTATTTTGGTTTTAGATATAAAATGCCTCTTAGTTTGCGTAGTGCTTTTTACCCTTTACTTAAAGATAAAATTTATGGTTTTTGGGGAAATTTAGTTGATATGCTTGCTTTAATTGTCACGGTTTTTGGCATTAGTACCACACTTGGTTATAGTGCATCTCAACTAAATGCGGGCTTTTCAAATTTGGGTATTTTAAACGGACAAAGCTTTTTAGAACAAAGCGTGATTATAATCATCATTATTTCTTTGGCCACGCTCTCATCGATTAGTGGCCTAACAAAGGGTTTAAAAATTTTAAGTGAAGCAAATTTAGTTTTTGCAGTGTGTTTAATGCTTTTTGTGCTTTTTTCAACAAATACCATCCAAATTCTTTCACAATTTAGCTCTAATATTGGAAATTATTTGCAAAATTTAATTTCTTTGAGCTTTAAGACTTATTATTATGAAAAAGAACATATAGAATGGTTTAATAATTGGACTATTTATTATTGGGCTTGGTGGCTTAGTTGGGCACCTTTTGTGGGCTTTTTCATTGCTAAGATTTCTCGTGGTAGAACGATAAGGGAATTTATTTTTGGCGTGCTTGTAGTGCCTACTAGTTTTAATATACTTTGGTTTAGCATTTTTGGCAATAGTGCTTTAAATTTCAATGATATTTTAAGTCCTTTTACTTCAGCACCTGAAAGTTTGCTTTTTTATTTTTTACAAAATTTTTCTTTTTCTTATTTTAGTTCTTTGCTTGCGCTTTTGGTTTTAGCTTTGTTTTTCATCACTTCAGCAGATAGTGGGATATTTGTGTTAAATTCTTTAAGTAGTGGTGGCGCTCATGAGCCATACAAATGGCAAAATATCCTTTGGGGTTTTGTGCTTGCGCTTTTAGCTACTTCTTTACTGTATTCAGGCGGCTTGGGGGCGATTTTAAGTATCACTATGATAGTGGCTTTACCTTTTGCATTTTTGCTTTGTTTGATGTGTTTTTCATTGCTTAAAGGCTTAATTGTAGATGTGAATTACTCTTTAACTAAGCTTAGTCAAAGTAGTGTGTATTTTACAGGAGAATTTTGGCAAGAAAGACTTGCTAGAATTTTAAAACAAAGCAAAGAACAAGACATACAAAATTTCTTAAATACCAAAGTTAAAAATGCTATGGAATCACTCAGCCAAAGTCTAAAAAACTACGGCTTGAAAACACAGATCGTTCAAGAAAAATCAAGTATAAGTTTGATTATAAAAAAAGAATTTGCAAAAGATTTTATCTATGGAGTGCAAGTAGTAAAAAAACAAGCAAGCCAAAGCATAATTGATGATAAATTTATGCCAACTTATTCTAAAGAATTTATCTTTGAGCCACAAACTTTCTTTGCTGATTCGCGTAATGGTTATAATATAGAGTATTTAAACGAGCAAGAAATCATCGTAGATATACTAAAGCAATATGAGAGGTATTTGCAACTTTTATTTGATGATAAAAATGAAATTTTTACCAAAGCTTATGATTAAAAAGCGTTATAATTACACTTTATTCTTATAAGAAAGGCCTTTTATGTTGAGATTTTTTTTAATGTTTTTTTGTGCTTTAAATCTTTTTGCTATTACGCCAAAAGATACGATCGTTATAGCAGTGGAAAATGAGCCAGAGCGTATAAATCCGCTTTTTAGTGAAGATCATGATGTGGCAATTGCTCTTGTGTTTTCAGGACTTACACGTTTTGATGAAAATATGAGCTTAGCGCCTGATCTTGCTAGATCTTGGAAAGTTAGTAAAGATGGGCTTGTTTATGAATTTACTTTAAGAGATGATATATTGTGGCATGATGGGACTAAATTTAGTGCCAAAGATGTGGAATTTAGTATAAATGCTTTAAAAGATGAGAAGTTAAATTCACCCTCAAAGGTAAATTTTGACGCAGTTAAAGAAGTAAAAATTATTGATGATTATCATTTGATTATCACACTTTCAAAGCCTTTTCCTGCATTTTTAGACGCTTTGAGTGTGGGAATTTTACCAAAACATTTACTTGAAAAAGAAAATTTAAATACTACTAAATTTAATCAAATGCCTATAGGAACAGGACCATATAAGCTAAAACAATGGAAAAAAGGTCAATATATGATCTTAGAAGCAAATGAAAATTATCATTTAGCTAAGGTAAAAACACCAAAACTCATACTAAAACATATTAAAGATCCAAGTATTAGCGCTATTGAGCTTAAAAATGGTTCTATTGATGTAGCTTTAGTCGATTTTGCTCTAGCTTCAAATTTTGCAAATGATAAAAACTTTAAAATGCTTATAGAGCCTTCGGCTGATTATCGTGCTTTGATGTTTAATTTTAATCATGAGTTTTTAAAAGATCAAAATGTGCGTTTAGCACTAAATTACGCTATCGATAAAAAAGCTATTGTGGATTCTCTTTTGCATTCTTTTGGAAAAGTAGCAAATCATCCTTTGGAAAAATCATGGGCAAATCCTAAAGAATTTGCAACTTATACTTATGATGTAAAAAAAGCAAATGAGCTTTTAGCAAAAGCAGGCTTTGTGAAAAACAAAAATGGAATTTTAGAAAAAAATGGCAAAGAATTTAGCTTTGAAATGTATGCTATGAGTGAAGATCCACTAAGAATAGCTTTGGTAAATATCTTACAAAGTGAGTTTTTAAAGCTTGGTATTAAGGCAAAGGCAGTTGCTAAGCCGAGTGGAAGTTTTGACTATACTAAGATTGACAGCTTTTTGGTAGGTTGGGGTAGTCCTTATGATCCTGATTTTCATACTTTTAGAGTTTTTGAAAGCTCTCAAGATAGTGCTTTAAACTCTAGTGGATGGAATTTTGGTCATTATCAAAATGCTAAAGTTGATGAAGCTCTGATAAAAGCTAGAAATTCACTTGATGTAAATGAAAGAAAAAAATACTATAAAGAATTTACTGACGCTTTATATAAAGATCCTGCATTTTTATTTATAGCTTATATTGATTATCCTTTAGTTTTTGCTAAAAATATCCAAGGTATAAAACCTCATATTTTAGGTCATCATGGGGTAGGTTTTACTTGGAATGCTTATGAGTGGAGCAAAAATTAGTGCTAAAACTCATTTTTAAACGCCTTTTATGGGCGTTTTTTTTGATGATTTTTGCAAGTTTTTTATGTTTTGTGATGATTTATCATGCTAAAGGAAGTGTGGTTTTTGCTAGTGTGCCTCAAGGAACTAGCCTTAAAATAAAAGAAGAAATTGAGCACAATTTAAATTTAGACAAGCCTTTATTAGAGCAGTATGAAAATTGGCTTTTTAATGCCATGAAAGGCGACTTTTCTTACTCTTTAATCAGCGGAGAAAAGGTTAATGAAATTTTAAAAGAAAAACTTCCCTATACCATCATACTAGGAAGTTTGGCTTTTTTGGTGCTTTTTGTGTTATCTTTGGTTTTAGCACTTTTTTGCGTTCTTTATAAAGATAGTTTTTTAGATAAGATTATTACCTTTTCAACGATGAGTTTTTTTGCATTGCCTGCTTTTTCTTTATCGCTAATGCTTATTTTAGTTTTTGCTGTATTTTTTAAGCTTTTTCCAAGTTCGGCTATTGCTGATATTGGCTTTGAAGATGATGTATTTAATCGTTTGTGGCATTTGTTTTTACCAGTATGTGCTTTAGTGCTTTCACATTTAGCTGTTTTTGTGCGTTTTATAAGGACAAGTTTGATTGATAGTTTAAATCAGGGCTTTATAGAAAGTGCTTTTGCAAGAGGGCTTAGCAAAACAAGAATTTATTTGCATTTTGTGTTAAAAGATGCTTTTGCTTCTATACTCGCGTATTTTGGCGCTTCCTTTGTGAGTTTTTTAATGGGAACTTATATAGTAGAAAGTGTGTTTTCTTATGAGGGTGTTGGAAATTTAGTGATTAAAAGTATATTGTTTAAAGACTATCCTGTGGTGCTAGCTGTGGTAATTTTTAGCATTTTAGTGGTAGTGCTTGTAAATTTGATCGTAGAGATAATTTGCAAGATGATTAATCCAAGGTTTGCCAATGCGTAAGTTTTATGTGATGATGATTTTGCTAAGTTTTATTTTAGCGCTTTTTGTACCTTTAATAAGCTCTTATGATCCTAATTTAGTGGATTTAAGCAAGGCTAAAATAGCCCCAAATTTAAGTCATATTTTTGGCACAGATTTACTTGGTAGAGATATTTTTACGCGTATTTTATATGCCTTGCGTGTTTCTTTATTTGTAGGGGTAATGGCAGCATTTTTTAGCGTGCTTTTTGCTTGTGTTTATGTGTTTTTAACAAGATTTTTTGCTTATGCTTTTTTCGCTAGAGTGCTTGATATGCTTTTGGCTTTACCTTCTTTGCTTGTGATTATGTTTTTTCAAAGCTTTTTGGCGGGATCTTTGTGGAGTATGATTTTTATCATCGCTTTGGGGCATTTTGCTTTTGTGGCAAAAGTACTTGATACTCAGCTTAATAAATTTCAAAAACTTGAGTTTTATCAAAATGCTATTATTCTAGGCTCTAGTAAGATGAAAGCTTTATTTAGCGAGCTTTTACCTGCTTGTTGGAATTTGCTTTTTGTGCTTTTTGTTTTAAATATCGCTCATGCTATTACAAGTGAAGCTACTTTAAGCTTTTTTGGCTTGGGTGTAGAGCTTTGGACTCCAAGTTTAGGAAATATGTTAAATGAAGCAAGTAAGGCTGTGTTTTTAGGATTTTGGTGGATGATAGTTTTTCCAGTGGCCTTTATACTTATGCTTATCCTACCTTTGCTTGCTTTGGGTAATGACTTACAAGAAGAGATTAAAGCATGATAGAAATTGCAAATTTAAATCTTAGCTTTAAAGATAAGATCTTATTAAAAGATATAAATCTTAATTTAGAAGATGGTAAAGCTTTGGCTATCATGGGTAAAAGTGGAGCGGGAAAAAGCTTGCTTTTAAAAAGCATGATTAAGCTCTTTGATAAACACTATAAGCTTAATGCGCAAAAATTTAGGATAGATCAAAAAGATATTTTAATTTTAAAAGAAAAAGAGCTAAATATTTTAAGAACTAAGGTAAATTTACTTTTTCAAGATGTTTATGGGAGTTTTTATCCTCTTGTTGATATAGGGAGTTATTTTAATATAGTTTTAAAAACTCATACTAATTTAAGCACAAAAGAGATTAAAGAAAAGGCCTTTTATTATTTTGAGTGTTTAGGGCTTAAAAATCATGATCTTTTATGGCATTCTTTTATATATCAGTTAAGTGGTGGTATGGCAAGACGCATTCAAATAGCTCTAGCTTTACTAAGCGAGGCTAAGTATTTATTGTGTGATGAGATTACAAGCTCACTTGATAGAACTAATGAAGAAAAAATCATCGCTATTTTAAAAGAGCTAAAAACACAATTTAAAAATCTCATTTTCATTACTCATGATACAAATTTAGCTAAAGAGCTTTGTGATGAGGTGGCTATCATAGAAGATAAAACTTTGATTTATCAAATGCCCGTGAAAGAGTTTTTAAGCAATCCAAAAGGTGTTTTTGCTAAAGAATTGTTAAATTATTTTGAGAATGAGAATGTTTTTAGAAGTTAAAAATTTAAGCAAATCTTATAAATTTAAAAAACATTGGTATTTAAAGGAAGAGGAAATTTTTGTTTTTAAAGATGTGAGTTTTTCTCTAAATCAAAATGAAAATTTATTGCTTTGTGGGGAAAGTGGTAGTGGTAAAAGCACTTTAGCTAAAATTCTTTGTATGCTTGAACGCGCAAATACTGGAGAAGTTTTGTTTGAAAATGAAAATATATTAAATTTAGATTTTAACGCTCAAAGAAAATTACGCCAAAAAATTCAATATATTTTCCAAGATCAAAAGCTAGCTTTAAATCCTTACAAAAATACCAAAAGACTTTTGATTGATGTGTATGAAAATTTTAAACTTAAGCCCGATTTTGGAGAGCTTTTTAAACTTTTTGATGCTTTTGAGCTTGAAAAAGATATTTTAAATTTAAAACCTTCTAAATTAAGTGGCGGTCAAAGCCAAAGATTAGGTTTGATTAGAGCTTTGCTTTTAAAACCAAAATTGCTTATTTTAGATGAAATCACAGCAGCACTTGATATACCAACTACTTGTAAAATTCTAAATTATTTATATGCTTTTCAAAAAAAATACGATATTACTTATATTTTTATTTCTCATCAGGAAAAAATCTTACAAAATATTTGCCATAAAAAAATGTATTTATAAAAAGATAAAAACTGTTTCATTTTGAAATACATAAAAATTTATTTTTTTGATAATAAGTTTTTATATAGCTAAATTGAAGTAAAATAAATTTAATTATGCTTAAATAAAAGGTTTATTATGACGCACGCAACTATAGAGCATCAATACTTTGGCATCTTTGCAATGCTTGTTATTGCAAGTGTTATATTTTTTACTTTGGTGTATATTTCTTCTAAAATAGGTTCTAAGCTAGCCTCTCATAATAGAAAAAAACTTGGACTAGGAATTTATGAGTGCGGGCCTATGGCTTCTAAACAAGCAAATAAAATCAATTCTCAATTTTTTGTTTTTGTTTTGATTTTTATTTTGCTTGATATTGAAGTGGTGTTTTTATTTCCTTGGGCGGTGATTTTTAAAGATTTAACCGCAGAACTTTCAAAATATGGCTTATCTTTATTTGCCTTAGTGGAAGTGTTTGTTTTTATTTTATTACTTGCAGTAGGCTTTTTATATGCTTATAAAAAAGGAGCATTTGCATGGCAGAGTATCAAAAAATGAGTAATGCGCCAGTTGTTTTAACTACGGTTGATAAGTTAGTGCAATGGGGTAGAAGTAATTCTTTATGGGCACTATCTTATGGACTTGCCTGTTGTGCTATTGAAATGATGGCAGCAGGTGGTGCAAGATATGATTTTGATAGATTTGGAACAATTTTTAGAGCAAGTCCAAGACAATCTGAAGTAATGATTATAGCGGGTACTTTAAGTAAAAAACATGCTGAATTTACAAGAAGACTTTATGATCAAATGCCTGATCCTAAATGGGTTATTTCTATGGGTTCTTGTGCAAATACCGGCGGTATGTTTAATACCTATTCTACTGTCCAAGGAGTGGATAGGATTATTCCTGTTGATATTTATGTACCAGGCTGTGCCCCGCGTCCTGAAACTTTTCAATTTGCTTTGATGATTTTGCAAAAAAGAATTCGTAAAGAAAAAGCAAGCAGAAAAATAGCTCCAAAAAGGCTTATATGATGAGAAAATATAGCGATAAGAAAAATGCTCAGTTAAAAAATTATTATGAGGATAGATTTTACCATGCACCTGCAACTAAAAAACTAAGCATAGAAAGCAGTATTTTTGAGAGTGATCATCAAATTTTAAGCCAAGAATTTGAGTTAAAAAATTCTTTTATAGAGCTTGATTTTTGGGTGATTGAGATAAACAAAGATGATAATGTTGCTATTCTTGATAAGCTTAAGAATTTAGGTTATAGCTGTTTTACTGACGCAAGTGCGATTGATTTTGTCGCTCAAAAACAGGGTTTTGAAGTATATTATCAGCTTTTAAATATGGAGAAAAATTTAAGAGTGAGAATAAAAACTTTCGTTGGTTTAAAAGAAAGGCTTCAAAGTGTTATGAGCGTTTTTAAGGGTGCTAATTGGTGTGAGAGAGAAATATATGATATGTTTGGAATTTTCATCATCAATCATCCGAACTTAAAAAGACTTTTAATGCCTGATGATTGGTATGGATATCCTTTTTTAAAAAGCTATCCTTTGCATGGTGATGAATTTGCTAAATGGTATGAGATAGATAAAATTTTTGGTAAAGAATACCGCGAGGTTGTAGGTGAAGAAAATAGAGATCCAGGTTTTGTAGATGAAAAAGACACGCTAAACTTTAGTAGAATTTATCATGAGGTTGGTAAAGGCGAAGCTCCAAGAGAGGATAAATACCTACAAGAATATCAAGAAGAAGGTGGCGTGCCTTTTGTTAAAAAAGCCAAAAGAACGCAAGTAAAAATTTTAGATAAGAGAAGATAAAATGCAAATTTCTACTAAATTAAAACCTTATTATGAAAATATAAGCTTTGAGCGTGAAGATGGCACCATGATAGTAAATCTTGGCCCTCAACATCCAAGTGCTCATGGAAATTTACGCCTTATTTTAGAGCTTGATGGAGAAGAAATCACCAAGGCTGTTCCTTGTATAGGTTATATGCATCGTGGTATGGAAAAAATGGCTGAAAATATGATCTATCAAGAGTTTATCCCAACTACTGATAGAATGGATTATATCGCAGCTAGTGCAAATAATTATGCCTATGTAGCTGCTGTGGAAAAACTTTGTGGTTTAGAAATTCCACGCAGAGCAAGTGTGATAAGGATGATTTTACTTGAGTTAAACCGTATTGCTTCGCATTTGTTATGGCTTGCTACACATGCGCTTGATATTGGTGCGATGACAGTATTTTTATACTGCTTTAGAGAGCGTGAGTATGTGCTTGATCTAATAGAAAAATATTGCGGGGCAAGACTTACGCATTCATCTATGAGAATAGGCGGGGTAATGCTTGATTTACCTGAAGGTTTTTTAGATGAACTTTTGGTATTTTGTAATAAATTTCCAAATGATATAAAAGATTATGAAGCTTTGCTTGATGATAATAGAATTTGGCGTGCAAGAACTGAAAATGTAGGAGTGGTAAGTAAAGAACAAGCGCTAAGTTGGGGTTGTAGCGGGGTTATGCTAAGAGGAAGTGGTATTGCTTATGATGTTAGAAAAGAAGAGCCTTATTTGCTTTATGATGAGGTAGATTTTGGCGTGCCTGTGGCCAAAATGGGTGATTCTTATGCAAGATATAAGGTTTATATGCAAGAATTTAGAGAAAGTTTAAAAATTTTAGTTCAATGTGCTAAGCTTTATCAAGATACTCCGCCTGAAATTTTATGCAATCATCCTGAGTATGTAAGTGCTTCAAAAGAGCAAATCATGACGCAAAATTATTCTCTTATGCAACATTTTGTCCTAGTAACCCAAGGTTTAAAACCACCAAAAGGAGAGGTGTATGTGCCAACTGAAAGTCCAAAAGGCGAACTTGGATTTTTTATCCACTCAGATGGTAGCGGTAGGCCATATAGATTAAGAGCTAGAACCCCAAGCTTTTTTCATTGTGCATTTTTAGAAGAAATGCTTGTTGGATCATATTTGGCTGATGCAGTGGCAATTTTAGGAAGTATTAATATAGTTTTAGGCGAGATAGACCGATGAGACGCGTGGATTTAAGAAAAAGTCAAGATTTGTTTAAGGATTTAGAGCAAATCATTAAAAATGCTTATATGGGTGAAGTTTTAGTAGTTTTATTTGAAATAGGAGATTTTTCTAATGTAGAAAAAAGTTTTGCTTTCATAAAAGAGCAAAATTGTGAACTTTTAAATTCTTTAAAATTTAATCAAGTAGATTGGACTATAGTTTTTAAAAAGGTAGGACAATGAAATTAGCAAAATATCAAGAAGGTTTAAATGCTTTGTGTTTTGTGGATTTGCTTTCTTTAAAAAATTCTTCACTTTGCGCTAAGCTTAACAAAAGTAAAAATTATAATATTTCTTGTTTAGAGGATAAAAATTTAAAAGCAAACTTTTATAAATGTGAGATTGCAAGTGCGCCTTTCGTGCTTGCTTTGCTTTGTAAGATGAGCTTGGAGACTGAATTTAACGAATTTGATGAGGGGTATTTAAGTGCTGAATCTTGCTTTGGTGAAGAAGAAGCTTTAGAGATTTTAGAGTTTTTAAAAGAAGCAAAATGTATTATTTTTGATGAAAATTTATATCAACATAAAGATTTTGAAAATATTAAGTATTTTTTAGAAAAACTTTGTCATAAATTTAATCTTTTGCTAATTTGCTCTAATGAAAATGAAGAAAATTTATCAATACAAAATTCTTTTAGTGAGCTTTTAGAACTTGATAATTTTGATGGAACTATTATCATGCAAGCACCTTTGGGAGACAAAAATTTGCATTGCTCTTCTTCTTTTGCTTTAATTGCTAAGGTTAAGGATGGGGATAAAATTAATTTAAAAATAAACACTCAAGAATTTACAACTATAGTAAAAATCAATCATGATTTGAAAGGTACGGTGGCTTTGTTTGATTATGAAAGTGCTGATTTTGCTTTTTCAAAAGCTCAAGTTAAGGTTATAAAATGAAAGTTATCATTAATGGTATAGAATGTGAGGCAAATGAGGGTGAGTATATCTTAAATGTCGCAAGAAAAAATGATATTTTCATTCCTGCAATTTGTTATTTAAATGGTTGTTCTCCAACACTTGCTTGTCGTATGTGTATGGTAGAAGCTGATGGTAAAAAGGTTTATTCTTGCAATACTAAAGTTAAAGAAGGTATGGTAGTAGAGAGTGATTTATCAAATTTATGGGATGAGCGTAATGCTATCATGCAAGCATATTGCATTAATCATCCTTTGCAATGTGGAGTATGTGATAAATCCGGTGAGTGTGAGCTTCAAAACTTTACACACAAAGCAAGAGTAAATGTACAAAATTATTGGATCAAAGATACCCATAAAGAGCATAAAAAATGGGGCGAGATTAATTATGATCCAGCTTTATGTATCGTGTGTGAAAGATGTATTACAGTTTGTAAAGATAAAATAGGAGAAAGCGCTTTAAAAACTACTCCAAGAGGAGCAAGCGCGCCCGATGCAAGCTTTAAAGAAAGTATGAGTAAAGATGCGCTAGCTATTTGGACTAAATTTCAAAAGAGTTTAATTGCGCCAAGTGGTGGCGATATACTTGACTGTTCTTTTTGTGGAGAATGTACAAGTGTATGTCCAACGGGAGCTTTGGTGGGTTCGGCTTTTCAATATACATCTAATGCTTGGGAGTTAAAGAAAATTCCAGCTAGTAATCCACATTCAAGTGATTGTGAGTTGATGTATTATGATATTAAACAAACTAGTATTAATAATCAAAAAGAAAAAATTTATAGAGTGAGCAATGATTTTGCTTTTGCTACGCTAAATAAAGCTGCAAGATATGGTTTTAATACCCAAAATGAAGTTCAAGGTAAAGACGAAAAAGCTTTTGAAAAACTAGTAAATATGATAAAAAATAATGAAATAAAAAATATTTTATTTAATAGTTTTATTACTAATGAAGAAGCTTTAATCTTGCAAAATTTAAGTAAAAAATTTAATCTTAATCTTATAAATCATGAAGCTAAAAAATTCCAAGATTTCCTAGCTTGTTTTTATCAAAATGCAAATGCAATGTATAATGCAAATACAGACGATATCACTCAAAGTGATTTTTTAATCATCGTAGGTTCATTTTTACGCTATGATGCGCCAACGCTAGGATATAAAGTTAATAACGCTTTGGTAATGAATAAAGGTGCAGGGCTATATTTTCACCCTATAAAAGATAAAGGCGTGGATAAATATTCTAAAAATTTCTTGCAGATTAATCATGATATTAAAGATAATGAAAGTATTTTATTATTTATCTTGCAAAAATTTGCCAAAGAGCTTCCGCAGGATTTTAAAAACACATTAGAAAATGCGTATTATCAAGATACAAAAGAAATAGAAGAAACTATTAATGAAGAAGTTACTGAAAAGATAGAAAAGCAAAATGAAAATGGCGAAACTATTATAGAAGAAGTTAAAAAACTTGTGCCTAAAAAAATTAAAAAAAGCATAGAGGTGCAAAGATCAAATTATGCGAAAAATCTTGGCATAGATGAGGATATTTTAGAAACTTTACTCGCAAAAAAGCAAAAATTTACACTTATTATAGGAAGTGATTTTTACTATGATGAGCAAAGTGCCAAGCTAGCAAAACTTTGTGCTTTGGTGCAAAAATATACTGAATTTAAAGTCTTTTTAAATCCAACTTGCACTAATACCTTAGGTGTGAGTTTAATTTGTGATTTAAGTCAAGATTTTCAAGCAGGAAAAACATTAGGTTATAACGAAAAAGGCGATTTTACTTTTTCTTATGATGGGCATTTTGATCTTGCAAGTTCTAGTTTAAATCAACAAGAAGGTAGCTTTGTAAATTATGATAAAAGATTAGTTCCTACAAATGCGGCTTTAGAATTTAAAGGTTATTTTTTAAATGATTTGGCAAATGCCTTAGGTTTTGATGAAGAATTTACGATCAACTATACTAAATTTTTACCACAAAATAAAGGCTTTAGGGTAATTGACTTTGATGAGTTAGAAAATCATTATGATAATGGTGGGGTAAATCATAGAGGTTATGAGCTTGATTTTTCCCATTTTGAGTTTGAAAAAACATTAAGCATTCAAGAAGTTAAAGAGCAAAATGAAGGAAATTTAACTTTATATCATGCAAATAGCATTCATCAGTTTTCAAAGCTTAGTAATAGAGCTTTTAATGAGGTTGGAGCTTTATTTTTATCGTCTGATTTAATGCAAAAATTTGATTTAAACCAAGATGATAGTGTTATTTTAAAAAATGAAAAAACTCAAATTGCTATAAGTGTAAAATGTGATGAATCTTTAGAAAATGGTGCGTATTTAGGGGATTATGATAGTAAGATTGATTATAAATCTTTATTTGATAATACTCGATATGTAAAAGTTTGGCTTGAAAAAGCAGGAGCTAAAATATGAGTGATATTACTTTTTTTATTGTAGAAACAATTATAAAATGTGTGCTTGTTATAGCTATTTTTGCTACTTTAGCAGGCTTGGCAACTTATCTTGAAAGAAAGGCTTTGGCTTTATTTCATCGTCGTTTAGGGCCTGATATGGTAGGTCCTTTTGGATTGCTTCAGGTAGTTGCTGATATGATTAAACTTTTTACTAAAGAGGATATAGTGCCAACTTATGCTCAAAAAGTGGTATTTTTAATTGCTCCATTGATTGCAGCAATTTGTGCTTTTGTAGCAATTGCAGCTATACCTATTTTTCCTGAATTTACTTTATTTGGTAGAGTGATTCGTCCTATTATCGCTGATATTAATGTAGCCTTGCTTTTTGTTGTAGGTATGGGTGGAGTTAGTTTTTATGCGATTTTTTTAGGAGGTTTAGCAAGTAATAATAAATGGTCGCTGCTAGGCGGGGCAAGAGGGCTTGTTTCTATTATCTCTTATGAGAGCGTTGCAGGGCTTTCTTTGGTGTGTGTTGTAATGCTTGTTGGATCTTTGTCTTTAGTAGATATTAATAACTATCAAAGTGATGGCATACTTTCTTGGCTTATTTTTAAACAACCTTTAGCTTTTATTTTATTTGTGATAGCTATTTTTATAGAAACTAATAGAACTCCACTTTGTTTAAGTGAAAACGAAACCGAACTTGTTTCAGGTTATGGCACTGAATATAGCGGACTTAGATGGGGTATGTTTTTTATCGGAGAATATACAGCCATGATTACCGGAGCGATTATGATATCGCTTTTATTTTTGGGTGGATTTAATGATTTTTGGATTATACCAGGGGCTATTATGATGCTTTTGAAAGTGTCTTTTGTGTTCTTTTGGTATTTTTGGGCTAGAGGTGCTTTTCCGCAACTGCGTCCTGATCAAGTAATGAGAATGTGTTATTTGATTTTAATACCTTTAGCGGTTTTAAATTTATTAATTAGTGCTTTAGTACTTGTGATATAGGAAAAAACAATGAAAAAAGGTTATTTTAAAGTAGATTTTGAGCGTAAAAATCCTCAAAATACTTATGAAAAATTCATACAAGTAATCAAGCGTTCTTTAAATACAGAGCTTTTTGTAGGTTTATTTGTCGTATTAAGAGAAATGTTTAAAAAAAACAATAGCGCAACGATTAAATATCCTATGGAAAAAGTTGCTTTAGATGATAGATATCGTGCAGTTCATCGTTTGATGCGTTTTATTGAAAGTGAAAATGAATGTTGTATTGGTTGTGGCTTGTGTGAAAAAATTTGCATTAGTAATTGTATAAGAATGGAAACGAGTTTAAGCGAAGATGGACGCAAAAAGGTCGAAAATTATAGTATTAATTTAGGGCGTTGTATTTATTGTGGATTTTGCGCTGATGTTTGTCCTGAACTTGCCATTGTGCATGGTAAAGAATATGAAAATGCCGCAGAGCAAAGATCTTATTTTGGTCAAAAGGAAGATTTTTTAACTCCTATCGATGAGCTTAAAAATCAAGTAGTGTTTGAGGGAAGTGGTAGTTTAAGAAAAGATGCTGATGATTTAGTAAAGAAAACTCCAAATTATTATGAGATAGATTTGCAAAGACAGCAAGATGCTCCAAAGGAAGAAAATGTTTGAAACGATAGCTTTTTGTTTATTAAGTGTTTTGGTGTTGGGATTTTTTTTAATTAGTGTTTTAAGCACTAGCGTGCTTTATGCTATCAGTTCTTTGGCTGCGGCTATGGTTTTTTTAAGTGGATTTTATTTTTTACTTAATGCTGAATTTATTGGAGCAATTCAAATAATTGTTTACAGTGGAGCTATTTTAGGTCTTTATAGTTTTGCTATGATGTTTTTTGATGCTTCTATAAAAGTAAAAGAAAGTTTAAAAGGTAAAAGAATCTTCATTTTTGCCGTGATTTTTAGTGCTGTTTTATTAGTTAGTATTATTATGGGATATGAGTTTGGTTTAAATGAAACTAGTGAAGTTTATAGTCTTGATTCTACTCAGCAAATAGGCTTTGCTCTATTTACAAAATATATGCTTGCTTTTGAATTTATGGCAATTTTACTTTTAATAGCTTTAATTTGTGCTATAGCACTTACTCAAAAAAATATAAAAAAGGACGAACAATGATGTTAGAAAAATACTACATTGTGGCTATTTTGATGTTTATCATTGGTCTAATAGGTATCATAAAACGCCAAAATTTAATTATGCTTTTTATTTCAAGTGAAATTTTATTAAATGCTGCTAATTTGGCTTTAGTTACAGCAGGAGCTTCTCATAAAGACATAGAAGGTCAAATTTTTGCTTTATTTGTAATGGGAGTTGCAGCTTGTGAAGTAGCTGTTGGGATAGCGCTTTGTGTTTTATGGTATAGAAAAACAGGAACACTAGAGCTTAGCTCTTTGGCTGAAAAAGGAGAGATAAAATGCAAAATTTAGCTTTAATTGCACTTTTTTCTCCTTTGGCTTCAGCTGTTATTTTAGGTATTTTTGCTTTTAGTGCTAAGAAAATTATTTTAGGTTATTTAGCTTCTTTATTTATAGCTTTTTCAGCTCTTGCTTCAATTGTTTTATTAAATAATGGAGTACATTTTAATTTTGAACTTGGTACTTGGATATCTTTAGTAGATGTTAGTTTTGGTTTTAAAATAGACTCTATTACTTTGATTATGATGAATGTGGTAAGTATAGTAGCGACTTTTGTGCATTTATATAGTATATTTTATATGGAGCATGATGAAGGGTTTAATCGCTATTTTAGCTATTTGGGACTTTTTGTTTTTTCTATGATGTTTTTGATTATGAGTGATAATTTCTTAGGACTTTTCATAGGTTGGGAAGGTGTTGGACTTTGCTCATGGCTTTTGATAGGTTTTTGGTATCATAATGAAAAATACACTTTTGCTGCTAATGAAGCATTTATCATGAATAGAATTGCAGATTTGGCTTTGCTTTTAGGAATTTTCTTAATTTATATAGAATTTAACTCTTTAAAATATGATGAATTTTTTACCCTTTTATCTTTAGGGCATGAAAATGATGTGATTTTGATTTTAATAGCACTTTTACTTTTTGTAGGTGCTATGGGTAAATCAGCACAATTTCCTTTCCATACTTGGCTTGCTGATGCTATGGCAGGACCTACGCCAGTTTCAGCTCTAATCCATGCTGCTACTATGGTTACTGCGGGAGTTTATTTGGTAATTCGCGCAGGGGAGCTTTATTTACAAGTTCCTGAAGTAGGGTATTTTATCGCTATACTTGGAGCTTTTGTAGCGCTTTTTGCTGCTTCTATGGCTATGGTAGCTAAAGATTTAAAAAGAATTATTGCATATTCGACGCTTTCTCAACTTGGGTATATGTTTGTAGCAGCAGGTCTTGGAGCTTATGCAATAGCTTTATTTCATCTTGCAACTCATGCATTTTTTAAATCTTTATTATTCTTAGGTGCAGGTAATGTTATGCATGCTATGAATGATAAGCTTGACATTAGTAAAATGGGTGGACTTTATAAAAGTATGCGTTTTAGTGCTATTTTAATGCTCATAGGTTCTTTAGCTTTAGCAGGAATTTATCCTTTTGCAGGATTTTTCTCTAAAGATTTAATTTTAGGATTTTCTTTTATAAGCCATCATCATGGAATTTTTTTAGTACTTTTAATAGCAGCTTTTATGACAGCTTTTTATAGTTTTAGACTTTTAATGCTTGTATTTTTTGCTCCAAAAAGACATGAAGAACATCCCCATGAAGCTAGTAAAATAGCTTTGCTTGCGATGAGTCCTTTGGCTTTACTTGCTATTATAGCAGGATTTTTTGAGCATAGCTTTATGGATTTTGTAAGTAAAAATTTAGCTTTTATTGATGGTCAAAATTCTTTAGTTATGATACTTGCAAGTGTTTCTGCGGTACTTGGAGTGCTTTTAGCTATCATAGCTTATTGGAAAAATTGGTTTAAACCATCACTTTCTAAAACAAGTATTTACAAACTTTTGTTTAATGAATACTACATACCAAAATTTTATCATCAATTTATTGTTAGTAAGTATGCTTTATTTTGTGAATTTTTAAGAAAAGCTGATAAAGAAATTTTAGATGCTTTGGTAGATAGTATTGCATTTTTCCTTAAAACATTTGCTAGGGTTCTTAGTATGGGTAAGGATTATTCTTTGGCTTTAAGAATTGTAGTTTTGGCTTTTGTGTGTTTATTTTGTTTAGCTTTGGCGGTGTAATATGCTTGGTTTATTAATGTTATTTCCATTTTTTGCGGCTTTTATAGCTTTATTTTTACAAAAAGAAGATAGCAAATCCTTTGCTGTTTTAGTTAGTTTTTTGATTTTAGTTTTTAATGTTTTTTTGTTATTTAACTACGATGGTGGCATGGCTTATGAATTTAGTTTAAATTCTTTGATAGTTAATTTTCACATAGGTGTAGATGCTATAGCGCTTTATTTAATATTACTTTGTTCTATTATGATTTTTTTATCTTTTATATGTTTAGATATTCAAGATAAAAGTGTTGTAATAAGTATATTTTTATTACAATTTTGCATTGTAGGACTTTTTGCTTCATTGGATGCTTTATTGTTTTATGTATTTTGGGAGTTTTCTCTTATACCGCTTATTTATTTAATAGGTAGATATTCAGATAATTATAAGGCAGGGATTAAATTTTTCATTTATGCATTTTGCGGTTCTATGCTTATGCTTTTAGCTATTATTTATGTGGGATTTTTGTATTATCAAAGTTTTGGATATTGGAGTTTTGATTTGTTAGCTTGGTATAAGAGTGAATTTTTTATACCTGAGAATGCACAAAATCTAATATTTGTAGGATTTTTTATTGCTTTTGCGATTAAAAGTCCTTTATTTCCTTTTCATACTTGGGCTCCAAAGGTTTATGCCAAAAGTCCGACTTTAGTATCTGTAATGCTTGTAAGCTTTAAAATGGCACCTTTTGGATTTTTAAGATTTATTTTGCCTTTAGCGCCTGATACTTTGAATCATTATTATTCTTTACTTGCTATTTTATGTATAGTTGGAATTTTATATGCAGCCTTAATTGCTTTTAAAGCCAAGGATTTAAAAGAATTAATTGCTTATAGCTCAATTTCGCATTTGGGCGTGGTAATTTTAGGCATCGTAACTTTTACTTATAATGGGGTTAGTGGTTCTGTATTTTATATGTTTGCACATGGTATAGTAACAGGTGGCTTATTTTTAGCCGCTTATATGCTTTACAAAAGATATCATACTTTTGATTTAGACTTTTATAAAAATTTAGCTAAAACAGCCCCATTATTTAGCTTTTTCTTTGCAGTATTGTTGTTTTCATCTATTTCATTACCTTTGACTATTTCCTTTGTAGGTGAGTTTTTGATCTTGCAAGGTGTGGCAAGTGTAAATTTATGGTATGCATTATTTGCAGGCGGTGTAATCGTTTTAGGAGCTATTTATATGCTAAATATTTATAGAAATATGTTTTTTACTACTTGCGAAGAAGAAGTGTGCAGTAAATTTACGCTTAAAAAAGGTGAAATTTTTGTTTTAAGTATTTTAAGTGCATTAGTGATTTATTTAGGGGTAGCTCCAAGTGCTATGCTAGATCAAATTGCTTCTAATGTAAATAGTATTCTTGAAGTTATGCAAACAAGAAATATCGCCATAGAAAATCAAAAAATCATAGATAGTATAAGAGGTTTTTAATGAGTGGTTTTAGTTTAGAAAAATTAAATTTTGTATTATTATTTCCTGTGTTGTCATTGCTTTTTTGGGCTATTGCATTACTTTTATTGAGTGCGTTTAAAAAACTTTCTAGAAATTTTTATATAGGAGCAAGTGTTATAGCTTTGCTTAGCACTTTGTGTTTTTTATTGCTTTATAATGGTTTTGTTTTAGATGATTCTCATGCTTTTTTTGGTTTATTTGTAAGCGATAATTATGCAATTTTTGCACAAATAATTATTTTGTTTTTTTCTATGCTTTATTTGCTTATAGACAAAGATGAGCAAAGAGCAGAATTTTTTTCTTTATTTTTGTTTATGGTTGCTTCCTTAATATTAATGGTTTCAAGTACTAATTTGATTGTGATTTTCCTAGCTTTAGAAGGATCTTCTTTAGCTCTTTATACATTAATAGCATTAAGAGGAACTCATAATGCTATTAGTTCTAGCATAAAATATTTTGCCTTAGCTGCAGTAGGGGCTGGATTTTTTGTTTTTGCTTGTGCTTTTGTGTATTTAAAAACAAAGTCTTTGGATTTGGATAATTTATTGCATTCTGAATATATTTCAGATCCTATATTATTATGTGCTGGAGTAATGTTTTTGGTTATTGTTGGAGTAAAACTTTCTATCGCCCCTTTTCATTTTTGGCTAAAAGATGTATATTGTGGAGTTCATACAAATTTTATAGCTTTCATATCTATTGTTCCAAAAATTGCTATGATAATAGTAGTTTTAAGAATTTTTTCTGCTTTAGGCGGTGGAGTAAAATTTGAATACATAGTCGCATCATTAGCAATTTTTTCTATGCTTGCTGTAAGCATAGTAGCTTTAATTCAAAAAGATGCAAAAAAAATGCTTGCATATAGCTCTATTACTCATTCTTCTTTTATATTGGCTGTTATTGTTTCTAGTATGAGTGTGAGTTCTCAAGGAGATGGAACTTCTTACCTGCTTTCAATTTTTGCCTTGTTCGTTTATTGGGTTTCTTTTGCTTTTGCAAACTATGGAATTTTTTTAATCTTAAGTTTATTTCAAAAAAGCTCATTTGAAAGTTTTTCTGGCTTATTTGATCAAAGACCCGTATTATCTATAATATTAGCTATGTTTATTTTATGTATAGCAGGAATTCCACCTTTTGGGATTTTTTGGGGTAAAATTTTAATTTTAGCTTCTATTTTAAATTCAGGCTATTATGTGCTTATATTTGCTATAGCTTTAAGTTCCATGATCATGCTTTATGCTTATTTGAAAATTTTAATTTATATCTTTTTTAAAAAAAGTCAATCTATAAAGAGTATAAATTTAGATATTAAGCAAAAGATTATTTTAAGTTTATGTTTTATCGGAAGCTTATCATGTGCGTTTTTGCTTTTGTGAAATAATATTGCTATAATCACGCTCATGATAAGGATTTTATTTTTATTATTATTAAGCATAAATTATATATTTTCTTTTGAGGTTATTGTTAATAAAGGGGAAGAACAAAATCGTCCCTTTACACTTTTGCATTTAAAAGATAATAAAGATTTTACTTGCAAGAGTATTTTTGAATTTGAAAAAACTCATTTTGAGTGTAATGTTTTGGGCGTTAGTAATATGCAATTTCAAAATAAAGAATTTGATGATTTTACAATTTATTTTGAAAAACACCAAACTTTTTTGACAATTAAAATATATCCTAAAATTTTAGCTAAAATGTTTAATTATTCTCAAGATATTTTTAATGCTAAAGAAATTCAAAGTCAAAATGGAGATACTTCTAAACATTTTGTGTTTATTTTTACTAAGGATTTAAGGTATTATAAACCTAGCGATGGACTTGATTTTGATATTTATTTTGATGATGCATTAATGCCTTATATTGGAGCATTGGATTTAAATTCTAATCCTATGGAAACTTCAAAAAGTGCAGATTTTAATGCATATTTTAATATCAAACAAGAATATGAAGCCAAAAAATACGATCAAGTTTTACGAGATGCTGTTAATGCTATTAAGCGTTATCAAGGTAGTGTATTTATGAATGAATTTGAGCTTTATAAATTAAGAGCGCAAAATAAGCTTTATACCTATGAGCTTGATAAAGATCAACAAATTTTAGAGCAAATGCTAGATGATGCTAAAAGATGGGTGAGAACTTATATTAATGATAAAGATTATACGGAAGTAATGTATATCATGATGAGAGTTTATATGGGCTTATCTCAAAGGTCTAATGTTGATTATATTATTGATACTTTAAGTACTGAGCATAAAGACGATAAATATACTATAATAGCTTTACTTGATTATGCAGATTATTTATATCATTTGGGTAAAAAAAATATAGCAAATAATATTTATCAAGATGTATATTATTCTACTCCGAATGCAGATTTAGCTAGTAGGGCTGCTTTATTTTTGTCTAAAAATTATTTAGAAGCGCAAAATACAAAAGAAGCCAAGGAGTTAGCAAGTAAAATTTTAGAGTCAAATCCTGAATTTTTTATGAGTGATTTAGAAAATTCTTTATCTTTAGCTAAGGCTTTTAGTAATCATAGAATTTATGATTTAAGTTCTAAAATTTATGAGTATATTTTTACGCATTTGACTAAAGTCGATAAGGAATATGAAAGAGTATTAAAAGATCTTTCTTTGGCTTTGTTAAATGCAAATGAACATACTAAAGCTCAAAAGTATTTAGATCTTTACACAGAAGATTTTCCTTTGGGTGAATATGTGAGTTTAATAAAAGAAGCTCAAGATAAAAATTTCTTATATTTAAAAGATAATAATGCAAGTTTTTTACATCAAAGATATGAAGAGATCATGCAAAAGTATGCTGGAGAAATTTCTAGTATGGCTTTATTTGATAATGTGAGATTATATTTTCAAGAAAAAAATTATGAAAAAGTTGTAAGTTATCAAAAAGACATAGAAAAATATTCCAACAAAGAAATCAAAAATCTTTTAGAACAAGCTGCTATTTTAGTTTTAGAACAAAATTTAAAAAATGATGAGTGCTTAGCTGCTGTTAAAATATATGATGATTTTAAGGTCTATGATGTGGGAAATAAAATACAAAATAAAAAACAAATGCTTGAATGCTTTAAGCGTACTACTCGTATAGAAGAAGCTAAAAAATATATAGTTGAAAATGAAAATGATGATATTATTTTTTATAAACTTCAAAGTGCTGATTTAGCGCTTAAAGATAAGCGTTATCGTTTTGTTGTAAAAACAATTAATGATATTTTAAATACAAGAACTATTATTAGCGATGATGAAAAATTTGAAGCAAATTATATTAAATTTTTTGCTGAACTTAAATTGCAAGATTATAATGCTATGATAAGAACTTTGCAAAAACTAGAGCAATTTCCTATGAATTATCGTATGGTGGAATTATATTATGAGTTTTTGCGTTATTGTGAAAAAAATAATTTTCTAACAAGTATTTTAACTTATGCTCCAAAGGCTATTGATTATCAAAATTTAAAAGGAGTAAATCTTTTTAGTCCGGATTTAGAATTTATCTATATCAAAGCCTTAAAACAAAACAATCAAGCTCGACAAGCCTTAACTTTGTTTAAAGATTTGCTTGCTAATCCTTTAAAAGATGATGAGCGCGCAAGAGCTTTTTATATGCAAAGCAATATTTATGAAGATTTAAAAGATGTACAAAATCAAAAGCAAAGTTTGCAAAATTGTATAGATATTAACACAACAAGCAATTGGCAAAATTTATGTAAAGATAAATTAAATGTCTTAAACACTCAGCTTTGATGTTTTTTTAAAACATAAGCTTTTAAATTTTCATAAGCGTTTTGAAAATCTAAAATTTCTTTGTTGAATTTTTTATTAAAAGTTCTTTGTCTTTTGGCAAGTTGTCTTGTGTGAATGATGATGAGTTCTTCAAGCTCGTTTAAATTTATTTTTTTATCTAAAAAATCTTTACATTCTTTTAAGCCTATGGAATTTAGTGCTTTTAAATGATGATCGTAGTTACTATATAGCATTTTAGCTTCATCTATTAAACCCTCATCAAGCATATTTTTAGTGCGTTTAATAATGCGTTTTTCCAAAAGATCTTTTTGCCAAGAAATTTCAAAAATATCAAGTTTTTTAATTAAAGCTTCTTGTTTTGTTTCTTTTAAAACTTCGCTTGGGATTTTATTAGTTTGCTCATAAATTCCAAGCCATTTTTTTAAGCGATAGGTGTCGTTTTTTTCTATTTTGGTATGTGGATCAATTTTTATCATTAAATGATAAATTTCATCATTACTTAGCGTGCTTTGACTTTCTTTGAAATTTTCACTCAAGCCATCCATTAAAGCTTTTAAATAAAAACTAGTTCCACCTGTGATGATAAGCAGTTGATTGTTTTTTTGAGCAAAGGCTTTTGCTTTTTTGTATTCTTCAAAAAATAAAGCAATGTTAAAATGCTCATTGACATTTAATAAATTTATGCCAAAATAATCAAGCTCATCTAAGGTTTTTTGCTCTGTTTTGGCTGAAGCGATGTTGATTTGTTTATACACGCAAAGACTATCAAGGCTTAAAATGCTTGCATTAAATTCATAAGCTAGTTTGTTAGCAAGTTCTGTTTTGCCACTTGCAGTAGTTCCAATAAGAGCAAATTCAAAAAACATCGTAAAAATATCCTAAATTTAAAATTATTTTAGTAAAATCATAACAAAAATATATTATAAAGAGAAAAAATGCCTTTATTAAAAGAAAAATTAAAAGATATTTTGGACTTGATTGTTTTTAAGCATTCTATTTTTGCTTTACCATTTTTGTTTGTTTCTATGATTGTAGCTTCTGTTATTTTAAATGATAGCACTTGGTTTGGTTTTAAAGCTTTGTTTTTGGGTGTTATTTGCGCGGTAAGTGCAAGAAATTTTGCAATGGCAATCAATCGTTTGATGGATGAGGACATTGATAAAAACAATCCAAGATGTGCAAATAGACCTAATATCGATGGTCGTATAGGTAAAGCTAGCATTTTACTTTTTATTATTTTAAATGCTATTATTTTTGTTTTGGCAAGTTATTTTATCAACAAACTAGCCTTTGCTCTTTCTTTGCCGGTATTGTTTATTTTAGCTATTTATTCAGCCTTTAAAAGATTTTCATCCCTAGCGCATTTAGTATTAGGATTTTGCTTAGGACTTGCTCCTATTGCAGGCAGTATTGTGGTTTTGGGAAGTATTGAAATTTATAGTGTTATTTTGTGTTTGGGTGTTACTTTTTGGACAGCTGGTTTTGATTTACTTTATGCTTTGCAAGATATGGAGTATGATAAAAAGACAGGCTTGCACTCTATACCTGCTAAATTTGGGCTTGAAGCGACCTTGTTTATTTCAGCATTTTGTCATGTTTTAGCAGTGCTTTTTTGGTTTTTATTTGTTTGGGTAGCTCCAACAGGAAATATTGCATTTTTAGGTGTGATTGTTAGTGCTGTTATTTTATTTTTTGAGCACTGCATTGTTAGAAAGAATTTTGCAAAAATTGACAAAGCATTTTTTACTTTAAATGGGTATTTAAGTATAGTGTTTTTTATTTTTATATGGGTTGATCTTTTATGGAGATGAAATTTTTTAAAAGTTCTTTGGAATTAGAATTTGAAGAGAGCAAAGAAAGATATGAAGAGTTTTTGCAAGAATATGTTTCAAGTAATAATTATGTCAATTTAAGCAAATGGAAAAAGCTTGCTTCAAGGGTAGAATTTAGTGAGGGTGAGCAGTTGATTTTTGATTTGCTTATGGATTTAAAGCAAGAATTGTATTTGATAAAAAATGATATTAATAAAACAAAATTATTTGTTAATTTAAAATATAAATCTTTTGTGATTGGGGTAAATTTTACACATATTCAATTTAAAGATAGGTGTTTAATGCAAGATGAAGATTATTATGCTAGATTTAATTTAAATGGTCAAAAAATTAGTATTTTTTTTAAAGCATTAAATGAGAATGAAGCAAAAATCACGCAAATAAAAGCAGAAGATGAGCTCGTGTATGATAATTTTGTAGCAAATATGCAAAGAGCAATGATTAAAATTTTAAAGGAGCAAGAAAATGGATAGTGATTTATTATTGTGGCTAGTTGTAGCTTTATTAATTTTTGCTATGTTTGCTTATATGATGATTAAAGAAAAAGAAAGTATTGTTAAGATTAATGAGCTTGGTAAAATGATAGAAGATTTAAATAAACAATATCATTATTTAAAAAAAGAAAGTTTAGATGAGCAAGAGCAAGAAAAAGAAGAAATAGACACTGAAGCCATAAGAGAAGAATTAAAAGAAGAACTTTTGCAGGTGCTAGAACAAAAAATCAATCAAAATATTATTCCTATTTTAAGTGCTTTAAAAGAAGTGGAAGAAGTAATTGAAGAATTTCAAAGTGAGCAAAAAAATCGTTTATTAAATTTAGAACAAAAAACCCAAAGTATTACAAAATTAAGCCCAAGCTATGATAATGAAGAGCAAAAAGTTATCGAACTTTTTAATCAAAAAAAATCCATAGAGCAAATTGCCAAAGATTTGCGTATAGGTATGGGCAGGGTTGAGCTTATTTTAAAATTTAATAAATTATTATAAAGGCCTTTGATGTTAGTAGATAGCTATGGAAGAGTGATTGATTATTTAAGAATTTCAGTAACACAAAGATGTAATTTTCGTTGCCTTTATTGTATGCCAAAAACTCCATTTGAATGGAGTGCTAAGGAAAATCTTTTATCTTTTGAAGAACTTTTTATGTTTGTTAAAGTTTGCATTGATGAAGGAGTTAAGAAAATTCGTATTACAGGTGGTGAGCCTTTAGTAAGAAAAGATTTGCATAAATTTATTGCTATGATTAGTGAGTATAAGCAAGATATAGATCTAGCGCTTACTACTAATGCTTCTTTATTAAAACAACAAGCAAAGGATTTAAAACAAGCGGGCTTAAAAAGAATTAACATCTCTTTGGATACTTTAAAAGAAGAAGTGGCCTTTAAATTAGCTCAAAAAAACATACTCAAAGATGTGTTAAATGGTATTAATGAGGCTTTAGAATTAGGTTTTAATATTAAATTTAACACCGTAGCGCTTAAAGGAATTAATGATAGTGAATTTATCGATCTTTTAGAATTTGCTAAAGCACGCAAAAGCCAAATTCGCTTTATAGAATTTATGGAAAATTATCATGCTTATGGAGATTTAAAAGGCTTAAAATCAACAGAAATTTTAAATATCATTGCTCAAAAGTATTCTTTTAAACAAGGACAAAAAAGTCCAAATGCACCTGCGACTATTTATGAACTTGAAGATGGGTATGAGTTTGGCATTATTGATCCACATAGCCATGATTTTTGTGATAGTTGTAACCGTATAAGGCTTTCAGCCGAAGGGCTTTTAATACCTTGTTTATATTATGATGAGGCTTTAAGCATTAAAAAAGCTATACGCAATAAAGACATAGCAAGTGCTTGTGAAGTTTTAAAAACCGTGATAAAAAATAAATCAGAAAAAAATAGATGGGCAGAAAATGATGCCAATCAAAGTTCTACAAGAGCCTTTTATCAAACAGGTGGATAATGGAAGTTGTTGAAACTTTTTTAAGCTTGCAAGGTGAGGGAAAATATAGTGGAAATTTGGCTATATTTGTAAGATTTGCCGGGTGTAATTTTAACTGCGCAGGCTTTGGAGTAAAAAAAGAAAAAGATTCTAAAATACTTTTGGGCTGTGATACTATAAGAGCTGTTTTTACTAAAGAATTTAAAACTTGTTATAAAACATATACTTCAACAAAGCTTTTTGATGAGGTTTTGAAGCTAGCAAATTCACACAAAGCTATAGTTGTAATTACAGGTGGTGAGCCTTTGTTAAATTATCAAAATAAAGATTTTTTGTGTTTTATTAATTTACTTTTAGAAAATGATTTTATGGTGCATTTTGAAACGAATGCAAGTATTGAAATTGATTTTGAAAAATATCCTTTGTATAAAAAATGTTATTTTGCTTTAGGAGTAAAGCTTAGCAATAGTGGTGTAAAAAAAGAAAAAAGAATTAATGAAAAAGCTTTGAAAGCTTTTAAAAATTATGCTAAGGAAAGTTTTTATAAATTTGTTTTGGATAAGGATTTTTTACAAGAAAATAAAGCCTTAAAAGAAATCAATGAAATTTTACAAGTTTGTAAAAATGATGTTTTTTGTATGCCTATGGGGTCAAATGAAGAAGAAATTTCCAAAAATGCCTTAAGTGTTGCTGAATTTTGTATAAAAAATGGATATAATTACTCCGATAGATTGCATATTAGAATTTGGGGAGATAAAGAAGGCGTATGATTATTAGAAAAATATTTGAATTTGAAAATGCTCATATTGTTAGATTTTGTAGCTCCAAGCGATGTAAAACAAGCATACATGGCCACTCTTATAAGGTAGAAATTTTACTTGAGAGTAAATACCTTGATAATGCTGGAATGGTGTATGATTTTGGTTTGTTAAAAGATGAGATAAAACAAATTATTGATAGTTTTGATCATGCTATTACGCTTTTTAAAGATGATGATAAAGCTTATTTAGAAGATATGAAAAAGCACTCGCAAAGATGGGTGAGTTTACCTGTGAATGTAAGTGCGGAAAATTTTGTACGCATATTTTTTGTACTGATTGATACTTTGCTTTTAAAGACTAAGATGGTCAATGGTGAGCAAGGTGTTAGTTTAAAAAGCATTATTGTACATGAAACAAGAACAGGTTATGCACAAGGTTTTAGAGAAGATGCTTATAGTGAATTTTTACCAAAGATTGATTTGGCAGATATTGACTTTTCGCAAGCTATAAGAGATGAATGGAAAAATAAAGATTTTTTTGAAAAACTTCAAGATGTAAATTTTGTTTTTATCAATCAAAAGGAGGTGTAATGAAAAAGATTTTATTGATTGTGCCAATATTGCTTTTTATGGCTTGTTCAAATCAAGAGAATAAAAATATAAAAAAAGAAATACAAACCGAGCAAGTTCAGATTGAACAAAGTGATTCTAATGTCATTATAGATGATGAAACACTTCCTATACCTGTTGATGATGATATACAAGATGAAAATAATACACAAGGACAATAATGGATCAAAGTTATGAATTTTTTTTAGCATTGCATGTGTATAGTTTATATACAAATGGTTTTTTAATGTTGTTTTATTTGTATTTGACTCAAAGTAACTTCTCACAAGAATTTATCTTTATAAAAAGAATTCGTCTATTTTTACCAATTTATTATTTGTTTTTAGCAATTACACTTTTTACTGGAAGTTTGTTATGGGCTTTAAAGCATTTTGAATTTAATTTCTATGTGCTTTCTATGTGGTTTTGTTGGATTTTGATTTTTGCTTTGGCTATTTATCAATTTGTTTTATTTAAAAAAGCAAGATTGTTTAAACGCTATGCTAAATTTAGATTTTTAAGTTTTTTTATTTTGTGTTTAGGTATATTCTTACTTTTTGTACCTTATTTGCTTAAGAGGTTTTATTTTTAATGCAATTTTTATATCACCCACAAAGTGGTGCTGTAAGTTTAGAGCTAGAAAATGAAGCCTTTTTACACTTAAAGGCTCGAAGAATTAAAGTGAGTGATAAAATTATATTAAAGAATTTGAAAGATTTTTATGCTTACACTTATGAATGCATAGAGCTTTCTAGACGCTCTTGCATATTAAATTTACTTGATAAAAAAGAAGAAAAACAAGAATTAAAAACATATATACATTTAGCTTTGGCGGTGATTGATCCAAAGGTTATAGAAAAAACTTTACCTTTTTTAAATGAACTTGGAGTAGCAAAACTTTCTTTTGTGTATATGGAATACTCGCAAAAAAATTTTAAATTAGATTTTAAAAGAATGGAAAAAATTCTTATAGAATCATCCCAGCAATGCGGTCGTGCTTCTTTAATGGAACTTGAAAGTTTTGATGACTTTAAAAAATTTCAGCAAGCTTATGAAAATATTGTTTTGATAGATTTTGAAGGTAAAGATTTGATGAATTTTGATCCCGATAGATATGTATTTTTGGTTGGGGCTGAAGGCGGATTTTCGCAAAAAGAAAGAGAAATAAATATAAAAAGAGCAAAATTACAAGCCAACTATATACTTAAAGCACAAACAGCACTTATAGGGGTTGCTTCAAAATTTATAATTTAAAAGCATGCTTAAATTTAGCTATTTTTTATATAAAAATCTATATAATTACGCCTTAATGTTTTGAAAAAGGATAAACAATGAAGAAAGAAATTCACCCAGAATATGTAGAGTGTAAAGTTAGTTGTGCTTGTGGAAATTCTTTTACTACTAAGTCAAATAAATCAGAAATTAAAGTTGATATTTGTTCAAGCTGCCACCCATTCTTTACAGGTAGTGAAAAAATCGTAGATGCTGCGGGTCGTGTAGAGAAATTTAAGAAAAAATACGCAATGCAATAATGTTATATTTTATTCCTACGCCCATAGGAAATTTAAACGATATTTCTTTTCATTCTTTAGAAATTTTACAAAAATGCAAGCTCTTTTTATGTGAAGATACAAGAGTTTGCAAATCTTTAATTCATCTTCTTAATGAAAAATTTAATTTAGAAATAAAGCCTGATAAATATATAGCTTTACATACTCATAATGAAAAAGATTTTTTAGCAAAAATAGATGAGGATTTTTTTAAACAAGATATTGCATATTTAAGTGATGCAGGTATGCCAGGTATTAGCGATCCGGGGCAATTTTTAATCGAATATGCTATTAAAAACAATATTGACTATGAAGTCTTAACAGGATCAAATGCTGCTTTGCTTGCATTGGTTTCAAGTGCATTTTGTAAAAAAGAATTTATTTTTATGGGTTTTTTGGCCAATAAAAATCCTCAAAGACAAAAAGATATTGAAAATTTAATGCTTAATCCTTATCCTAGTATAGTTTATGAAGCACCCACTAGAATACTTAATTTAGTAGAAGAAATTAGTAAAATTGATCCTTTAAGAGAAATTTTTATCATAAAAGAAGCAACAAAGAAATTTGAAACTAAATTTAGAGCAGAAGCTTTAGAGGTTTTGGAAAAATTAAAAACAATGGATTTACGCGGTGAATGGTGTGCAGTGGTAAATGCCAAAGAAAAGCAATTTCATCAAAATACCTTGTGTGAGCAAGATATTTATGAGCTTGATTTATCTTTAAAGACAAAGGCAAAACTTCTTTCGAAAATCAATGCAAAATCTCCAAAAGAAAATTATCAAAAACTGCTTTTAAGTTGAATTTGGTTATTATTTAAAAATGATAGTTTATGGTAAGCAAGTGTTTTTTTATATCTTAGAAAAGCATGAAGAAAAAATTAAAGAAATTTATTTGGCAAAAGAATGTGAAAAAGCTGATTTTTCAAAAATAACAAGGGCATCAAAAAAAATTAAAAAACTCGATTTTAAAGCCGCACAAAGCTTGGCAAGAGGTGGAAATCATCAAGGTTTTTTAATGGAAATTGATGAATTTGAATTTAGCTCTTTTGAGAGTTTAAAAGAAAAAGATTTTATAGTTATTTTATATAATATTAGCGATGTTGGAAATATAGGTGCTATCGTGCGTAGTGCTTATGCTTTAGGTGCTGATGGGGTTATTTTGGTAGCTAAAAGCGTGGCTATGGATGGAGTTATTCGTGCAAGTAGTGGAGCAGCTTTAGATATGAAAATAGTCTTAAATGATGATATTTTAAGCATGATAAATGAGTTAAAACAAAAAGGTTTTTATATCTATGCTAGTGCAAGCGGAGGTAGTGATATACATACTATCAAGGCCAAAGATAAAAAAGTTTTGATTATGGGAAGTGAAGGTTTTGGTATAGCGCCAAAGGTGCTTAAAAAATGCGATGAGTGCGTAGGTATAAAAATGCACAATGATTTTGATAGTTTAAATGTTAGTGCAGCATTTGCAATACTTTGCGATAGGATGAAAAATGGATAGTTGGAAAAAATTAGAAGATTTAAATTTGTTAGAAGTTCAAAAAAGAACACAAATAGAAATAGCTTGTCTTGAATATATCATTAAGAAAGATTTTAAGTCTTTATCTCGCTTTAATGTAAATGGCTTTATTAAAATTTTACAAAGAGAGTATGAGCTTGACTTTTCTAATTTTTTAGAAGAATATCATGTCTATTTAGAAGAAAATGGTATTGAGAAAAAAAATCATGTGCATATTTCACCTAGAATGAACTCATATACCAAAGAAAGCTCAAGTGTATGGTATATTGTGATTATAGTAGTAGTACTTTTGATAGTAGCTTTGGCCTGGGGTGTTTCAAGATTTTTTCAAAGTTCTACTTTAGATGAAAATACCACCAATGTATTAAATCAAGAGCAGGTTGTTTTAGAAGAAAAAGTTGATGAAAATGAAACACCAGTTCTTAATTTTTTTGCTGATGATGCTATGGAAAATAATGAAACAAACGCGACTATTTTAGAACCAATAAGCGAGAACAATAATACAGAAAAAACATTAGAAGATAATGCTAGCTCAAATATGCCTGAAGAAAATATCATTTTACTCAATGAAAGCATTATAAAACCAAGTGCAGAGCTTTGGCTTGGTATGGTGGATTTAAAAACTTTTAGAAAGAGCTCTTTAACTATTAAAAATGATTATGTTTTACCTTTGGATAAAGATATGTTAATTACCACAGGCCACGCTGCTTTTAGCTTAAACGATGAAAATAATAATACTTTAGAGTTTAAAAACGGTGTGTCTAAATTTTTAATGATTAAAGATGGTAAAATCAAACAAATTACAAAAGCTGAATTTATCAAAGAAAATAGAGGAAAATTATGGTAAGAATTTTAATATTTTCCATTTTTTTTACTCTTAACGCTTTTGCACTAAGTGCTTTAGAAGTTGCAAAACATATTGTTAATGATAATTCTAAAGATGCAAAATTAGAGCTCTTGTTTGCAAGGAATGATTATAAAGATGAACGCGGAAATGTAGATATTTACACTATTTCTCAAATTTTAAAAACTAATTCTTTGGCAAATTTTATATTAAATGAGCCAAAAACTCTAACTTTTAGTTTTAAAGCTCAAGCTGATTCTGTTTTATTTTTTAAAACTATTAATGATACTTTAAACGAATTAGGCTATGTGTATTTTATACCAACTGAATTAACTTTAAGGGAAAATTATATCACCTATAAGTTAGCTGTAGATTCTCAATATATGCTTGATCCAGGAGTTTTCTATAAAGCCTTGTTATCAAGCTCTGTTTTTATTAAAGATATTTCTAAAATTTCAGAATTAAATTATGAGTATGAGCTAGATTTTTCAAAAGCAAAACCTAAAGTCAATACTCAAATTCCACTAAATACCATCACTCAATTAAATAAGCCTTTAAGGGAATATATTGTTGATTTACAAGGAGCAAAAAGCATAGAGCTTAGTGCGCACAATCTTGATTCTTGGTTTTGTAAAATTCAATTTTTAGATAAAAATTTAAATTTTATTCAAGGTATAGAAAACACACACAAACAAAATGAAATTAATATAAATATCCCATTGGGTGCAAAATATGCTATCATTGGCGATATGTTTAGCCTTGATAACATAAAAAGGGGTTTAAAAATTTACTTAAGACGCTAAAAAGGATGGAAAATGTTTGAAGAAATTCATTTTAATACCATAGAAAGACTTCCAAATTATGTTTTTGCTGAAGTTAATGCGATTAAAATGGCAGCAAGAAGAGCAGGGGAGGATATAATAGATTTTTCTATGGGAAATCCTGATGGTAAAACTCCTCAACACATTATAGATAAACTTTGCGAAAGTGCAAATAAAGAAAAAACTTCTGGTTATTCTGCTTCGAGTGGAATTTATAAACTAAGACTTGCAATTTGTAATTGGTATAAAAGAAAATACGATGTTGATTTAGATCCTGAAAGTGAAGTAGTTGCAACGATGGGCTCTAAAGAAGGCTTTGTAAATTTAGCAAGAGCCGTTATTAATCCAGGAGATGTAGCTATTGTACCTACACCCGCTTACCCTATACACACTCAAGCTTTTATCATAGCAGGTGGTAATGTAGCAACTATGAATTTTGATTTTAATGAAAATTATGAATTAAATGAAAATACTTTTTTTGAAAATTTACAAAAAACACTACATGAAAGTATTCCGCGTCCAAAATATGTAGTAGTAAATTTTCCGCACAATCCTACAACAGTCACTGTAGAAAGAAGTTTTTATGAGAGATTAGTTGCAATGGCAAAAAAAGAAAGATTTTATATTATTTCTGATATTGCTTATGCAGATTTGACTTTTGGTTCTTATAAAACCCCTTCTATTTTTGAAGTTGAAGGTGCTAAAGATGTAGCGGTAGAAACTTATACACTTTCAAAGTCTTACAATATGGCAGGTTGGCGTGTAGGTTTTGTAGTGGGTAATAAACGCTTAATTGCGGCTTTGAAAAAAATCAAGTCTTGGTTTGATTATGGTATGTATACTCCTATACAAGTTGCTGCTACTATAGCTTTAGATGGAGATCAAACTTGTGTTGAAGAGATTAAGGCAACTTATGCAAAAAGATTAGAAGTCTTGCTTGATTCATTTTTTCAGGCAGGATGGGAGCTGAAAAAACCAAATGCAAGTATGTTTGTTTGGGCAAAACTCCCTCAAAGTAAAGCTCACCTTGGAAGTATGGAATTTTCTAAACAGCTTTTGCAAAAAGCAAATGTAGCGGTAAGTCCTGGAGTTGGTTTTGGTGAAGCGGGTAATGAGTATGTTAGAATAGCTTTAATAGAAAATGAAAATCGCATTCGTCAAGCAGCAAGAAATATAAAAAAATATTTAAGAGAATAAAATGAAAATCGCAATTTTGGGATATGGTACGGTAGGAAGTGCTGTTGTAGAGACTTTGCTAAAAAATCAAGATTTAATTAAAGCAAGATGTGATGAAGAAATTATTCCAGTAATTGCTTTGGCAAGAAATCCAAAACCAAATGCATTAATTCCTGTGGTAAATGATATTGATGAGGTTTTAGAGCGTGAAGATATTGATGTATTTGTGGAGTTAATGGGTGGTATTGATTTACCCTTTGAGATAATTTCAAAAATTTTAAAAAGAAAAAAAGCAGTGGTAACTGCTAATAAAGCTTTGCTTGCTTATCATCGTTATGAGCTTGAAAAATTAGCACAAGATACAGCTTTTGGTTATGAGGCGAGTGTGGCGGGTGGAATTCCTATTATTAAAATTTTAAAAGAGGGCTTGAGTGCTAATAATATTGTTTCTATTAAAGGTATTTTAAATGGTACAAGCAATTATATTTTAAGTAAAATGACCGAAGATAATACCAAATTCCAAGAGGTGTTAAAAAAAGCACAAGATTTAGGATATGCTGAAGCTAATCCCACTTTTGATATAGAGGGTTTTGATGCAGCGCATAAACTTTTGATTTTAGCAAATATTGCCTATGGATTAAGAGTAAAACCTGAAGATATTTTGATTGAGGGTATTAGCAAAGTAAGTAATGAGGATATTTATTTTGCGAAAGAATTTGAATATACCATAAAACACTTGGGTATTGCTAAGATTAAAGATGAAAAAATAGAATTAAGAGTTCATCCTACCATGCTTAGCAAAGATAAAATACTAGCAAAAGTTGATGGGGTAATGAATGCTATTAGTATTGATGGAGATGTATTGGGTGAAAGTTTATATTATGGCCCAGGAGCAGGTGGCAGGGCAACTGCAAGTGCTGTTATAGCTGATTTAATCGATATAGCAAGAAAAGAAAAAAATAGTGCTATTTTTGGGTATTTAAATGATACTTCTTATAAACTTTTAAGTAAAGATGAAATTTATACAAGATATTATTTAAGATTAAAGGTATTAGATAAAATAGGAGTTTTATCAAAAATCACACAATTAATGAGTGAACATCAAATTTCAATCGATACTTTCTTGCAAAAGCCTAAAAAAGAAAAGCAAGATTATAGCACTTTATTTTTCATCACTCATCAAACTTATGAAAAAAATATACAAATTTTAACTCAAAAGCTTAGAGAACAAGAATTTGTAAAAGATGATGTTTTTATGATGAGAATAGAAGAGTAATGGCATTATTTGAATATCTTTTTGGTAAAAAAGGAGAAGAGTTAGCGTGTGAATTTTTAAAAACACAAGGATTTGAAATTTTAAAAAGGAATTTTTATTCTAAATTTGGAGAAATTGATATTATTGCTAAAAAAGATAAAATTTTACATTTTATTGAAGTTAAAAGCACGCAAGGTGATTATGAGGTAGAATATAGATTAGATAATAAAAAATATAATAAAATTATTAAGACTATAGAATATTACTTTATGAAACATAAAAATGATGAAAATTATCAACTAGATTTACTTTGCGTATATAAAGATGATATAAAACTTTTAGAGAACATTAGTTATTAAGGGAATGTTTATTCTATTTTAATAGAATTTGAAAAAACAAAGGAGAAAAAATGGGAAAATATATTGATTTAACTACAGAAAATTTTGCACAAGCAAAAGAAGGTGTAGCTTTAGTAGATTTTTGGGCTCCATGGTGCGGACCTTGCAGAATGCTTGCACCGGTAATTGATGAGCTTGCAAATGATTTTGATGGTAAAGCTAAAATTTGTAAAGTAAATACAGATGAGCAAGGTGATTTGGCTGCACAATTTGGTGTAAGATCTATCCCAACTATCATTTTTTTTAAAGATGGTGAAGTGGTTGATCAGCTAGTTGGTGCTCAATCAAAACAAGCTTTAGCAGATAAACTAAACTCACTTTTATAATCTTAAGCCACTTTTTGTGGCTTTTCTTCATATTTTTTACTATTTAATAATTTTTATTATTTATAATTAAAGAAAAATTTGTATAATACTTATAAATAAAACTATAAGGAAAATACCATGTTAGATTTAGCTATTATAGGTGGTGGACCTGCAGGTTTGAGCGCAGGTTTATATGCTACAAGAGGTGGATTAAAAAATGTTGTAATGTTTGAAAAAGGTATGCCTGGTGGGCAGATTACTTCGAGTTCAGAGATAGAAAATTATCCTGGAGTTGCTCAAGTTTTAGATGGAATTTCTTTTATGGCTCCTTGGAATGAACAATGTATGCGTTTTGGTTTAAAACATGAGATGGTAGGTGTTGAGCAAATTAGTAAAAATTCTGATGGAAGTTTTAATATAAAATTGGAAGGCGGTAAAAACGAACAAGCAAAAGCAGTTATTGTTTGCACAGGCTCTACTCCGCGTCGTGCTGGTTTTAAAGGCGAGGATGAATTTTTTGGTAAAGGTGTGAGTACTTGTGCGACTTGCGATGGCTTTTTTTATAAAAATAAAGAAGTGGCTGTTTTAGGTGGGGGAGATACTGCTTTAGAAGAAGCTTTGTATCTAGCTAATATTTGTTCAAAAGTGTATTTAATCCACAGAAGAGATGAGTTTAGAGCAGCACCTTCAACAGTTGAAAAAGTAAAAAATAATGACAAAATAGAATTAATCATAAATGCGGTTGTTGATGAGGTTTGCGGTGATAATATGGGTGTTAATAAAATTAAAATAGCATTTAATGATGGTTCTAAAAGAGAGCTTGATGTGCCTGGAATATTTACCTTTGTTGGATTAAATGTAAGAAATGAAATTTTAAAACAAGATAATGGTGAATTTTTATGTGCTATGGAAGAAGGTGGTCAAGTTAGTGTTGATCTTAAAATGCAAACTAACATAGCAGGGTTATTTGCAGCAGGTGATTTAAGAAAAGATGCTCCAAAACAAGTAATATGTGCAGCAGGCGATGGAGCGGTTGCAGCGCTTAGCGCTTTAGCTTATATTGAAAATTTACACTAGAATTTCTAGTGTAAATTGATTAACTTCCAATAACTCCGCCATCAATTTTACTTATTGCTATTATACTTGATCTTGGTGTTTTGCCATAAGGAAATTGACTGCCTTTTAATTTCTCTCCTGGATGTTGAATTCCAACAAACATAGTTTTATAATCTTGACTAAAAGCAATTCCTGTTATTTCGCAAGCTATTGGTCCTGTTAAAAATCTTTTTATTTCCCCTGTTTTTGGATTAGCTGCTAACATACAATTATTTCCCATGCCTTCAAATTCTTCTTGATTAGAATAGTTTCCATCAGTTTGTATCCAAAGGCGACCATCTCTATCAAAACTTAATCCATCGGGGGAATTAAATTTATTATTACTTGTAATGTTGTTTGAGCCTTTATTTAAACTTGTTTGATTATCAGGGTTTCCTGCAAGTGCAAAAATTTCCCAAGTAAATTCATCATCTTTATGAGAATTTTTATGCTCCCATTTAATTATTTGTCCGTAAATATTTTTTGTTCTTGGGTTTGCTGGATTTGGGTTATTATTTTTTTTATTGTTTGTTAAGGTAGCAAATACTTCTTTTGAGCCACTTTCTTTATGGCTTGCTATCCATTCACATCTATCCATAGGAGTTGCATTTACAATAGTTCCAGCAATTCTAGCATTGATTAACACATCTGCTTGAGAGTTAAAACCATTTTCTTTATTAAGGTTATTTTTACCATATTCTAACTCAATCCATTTTCCACTCCCTCTAAAATCTCCTATTTTTCCATTAAATTGTGCTACATATAAGGTTCCTTCATCTAAAATTTTGCTAGTATCTAGACCTTTTTTATATTTATGTTTGCTTATAAATTTATAAATAAATTCATTGGCTTCATCATCTCCCATATAAATTACAACGGTTCCATCATCTTCTACAATTAATTCTGCATTTTCGTGTTTAAATCTTCCAAGAGCTGTTCTTTTTATAGGTATGCTGTTTGGATCAAATGGATCAATTTCCACAACCCATCCAAATTTATTTGCCTCGTTTGGATTTTTACTTAAATCAAATCTTTCATCAAATTTTTCCCACCCATATTGACTTTGAGCTTTAAATCCAAATCTAAGTTGCTCTTTTGAAAATTTAATTTTTTCATCTAAACTTCCAAAAAAATCATTTATATTTTCTTCGCAAGTAAGATAAGTCCCCCAAGGTGTTTTTCCATTGGCACAATTATTTAAAGTTCCATATATAAAATTTTCATTTTGAAGTACTTGTTGTTTTGCTGGACCACTAATGCTCATTTTTGTATTTGCATCAATTCTGCGGTTGTATTTAGAATCAAGCACCACAGACCATTGATCTTTTTCTTTTTTTATTTCAAAAATACTCACTCCTAAATTTGCTTGTTCGTATAAAATATCTTCTAAGCTAATATTTTTACCTTGATGTTTAAACATAATTTCAGGATTTATATATTCATTATTAATAGCTAGTATAGCCCTATCTTTTGAAAGAGGAAAAAAACTCATACCATCGTTATTGTCCCCAAAAGTTAATTTAGCATTTTCCACAGCTTTTTTATCGATATTTTTTTCTTCATCATAAATAGATGCTTTGCTAAAAAGAGGATCGCCCCATGAGATTAAAATATCTGCTTTGTAGCCATCTGGTACGATAACTTTATCTTCTGTGCTAGCAGGTATTTCTTTAAAATTTAGCAAATCTTTATCTTTTAATAAACTCGCATTTAAATTTGAGCTAGCAAAAAATGCTACCATAGAACCCAAAGCTGAACCTTTCAAAAATGTTCTTCTTTTCATAAAACTCCTTTTAAAAATGTGTTATAAATTTAAAGTTTTTTGGAAACTTTTTGGAAACTTTTGCTCATGGTATGTAATATTGTATTAATTAACTTAGTGATACAATTTCTCACTGCAAATATAAAGGATAAATTTATGATATGTATAGGAATTCATGGGAGCAATGGTCGCATGGGTAAACAAATTGAAAATTGTTTACAAGATCAAAAAGATGCTAAAGCAAGTGCATTTTTTTATCAAGGATCAAGCTATGAAGAATTTTTTAACAAATGCGATGTAATAATTGATTTTTCTTCCCCGAAAGGTTGTGAGGATTTGTTGTTATACGCAAGAAGCAATCCTAAACCTTTAGTGATAGGTACTACAGGATTAGATGCTAAGCAAAATGAGTTAATGCAAAGTGCAAGCATTACTATGCCAATTCTTTATGCTACCAATATGTCTTTGGGTGTAGCTATTTTAAAAAAACTTTCATGTTTAGCAAGTGAAGCTTTAAGGGATTTTGATATAGAAATACTTGAAATGCACCATAATAAGAAAAAAGACGCTCCAAGTGGTACAGCTATGACTTTAGCACAAAATGTCGCTAAGGCTAGGAATTTAGATTTGGAAAAGGTTAGAGTAAGTGGTAGAGATGGGATTATTGGTCAAAGAAGTAAAGATGAAATCGCAGTGATGAGCTTAAGAGGTGGTGATATAGTGGGTTCTCATAGAGTTGGATTTTATAATGATGGTGAATTTATAGAATTAAATCATAGTGCTACTTCAAGAGCTACTTTTGCTATGGGGGCTATTAGATGTGCTAAATGGCTGGTTTCTCAAGAAAATGGCTTATATGATATAGACGATTGTTTAGGAATTTAAATGTGTGCGGTAGTTGGAGTAATTAATTCAAAAAATGCAAGCACGGTGGCTTATTATGCTTTATTTGCTATGCAACATCGTGGCCAAGAAGCAAGTGGAATTAGCGTGAGTGATGGTTTAAATATCAAAACTCATAAAGCTAAAGGTGAAGTAGGACAAATTTTTAATACTCAAATTTTAGCAGATTTAAAAGGTAGTATAGCTGTAGGGCATAATCGTTATTCTACCGCCGGAAATTCTTCTTTGCATGATGCACAGCCTGTTGCAGCTACTTGTTCTTTGGGTGATATTTCTTTAGTGCATAATGGAAATTTGATTAATAAAGAAGAAGTTAGAAAAGAGTTAATTGATAATGGAGCTATTTTTCATTCTAATATGGACACGGAAAATGTTGTACATTTAATAGCAAAAAGCAAAAAAGAAACTTTAAAAGATAGATTTATAGAAAGTCTAATGCAAAGTAAGGGTGCATATTGCTTTATGTTAGCTAGTAAAAATCAACTTTTTGTGGTAAGAGATCCTTATGGGGTTAGACCTTTATCTTTGGGAAAATTAAAAGATGGCGGATATATTGTAGCGAGTGAAACTTGTGCTTTTGATTTGATAGAAGCTGAATTTATCCGCGATATAAAGCCCGGTGAAATGCTAGTTTTTACTCAAGGTAGTGATGAGTTTGAAAGCATTCAAGTTTTTGATAAAACAGATCCAAGAATTTGTGCATTTGAATATATTTATTTTGCTAGACCTGATAGTATTATAGAAGGTAAAAGTGTATATGAAGTGCGTAAAAAAATGGGTGAAGCCTTGGCTAAAAAATTTAAAGAAAAAGTAGATTTTGTAGTGCCTGTTCCTGATAGTGGAGTAAGTGCTGCTATAGGTTTTGCGCAATATTTAAAAATTCCACTTGAAATGGCCATAGTTAGAAATCACTATGTTGGAAGAACTTTCATAGAGCCAACTCAAGAAATGAGAAATTTAAAAGTAAAACTGAAATTAAATCCTATGAAGAAAGTTTTAGAAGGTAAAGATATAGTGGTGATTGATGATAGTGTAGTAAGAGGAACAACTTCTAAAAAAATCATCACACTTTTAAGACAAGCAGGTGCTAGAAAAATTCATTTGGCTATAGCTTGTCCAGAAATCAAATTCCCTGATATTTATGGTATAGACACTCCAACTTTTGAAGAGTTAATTTCAGCTAATAAGAGTATCGAAGAGGTTAGAGAATATACAGGTGCAGATAGTTTGACTTTTTTAGATATTAATGAGCTAGTTTCAAGCATAGGCAATGAAAGAAAATATTCTTTGATTAGTTTTGATGGGGATTATTTTATTAAATAATCCTTATCTGCATTTTAATTGTTTAAAAATTTTATAACTTTGAAAATGAGGTGGCAATCCTACTTCAAAAGAAAAGTCTTTGTAGGTATGACCTGATAATTGATTTGCAATGTTAATATTATACGAAACATCTCTTTGTTGTTGATTTGCTTTTTTTATGCTATCAAAATTTTGTTGATTAAAAATTTCTCCACTGATTGCATGCTTTTTATTATTATCAATAATTCTAAGTTCTAAAAAGCATTCTGAAATTTTAAAATTAGTATCGTTGGTTACTCTACCTTTTATAATAATACTTTCTGTAGCTAAGCGTCTGTAGGTTGAAAAATTACTCAAACTAGCTTTTTTTGTGTATTGATCTATAGTTAATAGTAAAGAAATAGTTAAGATTGAGGCTAATATAAAACTTATTATGCAAAAAATTATCATATATTTTTTGTTTTGTATTTTTAAATAGAATAAAATCCAAGTAAGGAAAGTTGAAGCTAGCATAATAAAAATGATAAGAATATGAAAAAAAGTAAAATATCCCATTAAAAACACTTTGAATTAATTTTAATATCAAAATCTTGACCTTCATTAAAATCGGAAAATTTGGTTTTTAGATTAATAGTTTGGTTGGGACTTATTGTTTTTTCGATAGTGGTAGATTTACTTCTTAATGGTTTTAATAAATGTATTAAATTTTTAAAAGTATTATTTTCATCGCTTTTTCTAAATACTTCTACTTTTATTTTGCAAAATTTAAAACTTTTTTTAGAAGTATTTGTCAAGCTATAATCAACACTTAAAGAATTATCATATACAAAAAATTGAGCATTATCTAAGCTAGCTATTCTGGATCTAACTTTAGTATCAATTAAAAAATATCCCAAATACGCAATACTAAGTGAACATAAAATTCCTAAAAAAATTATAATAAAAGCAAAAGTAGGTTTGTTTCTAACAATCAAAGCAATAAATAAAGTGATAATGAAAAAGAATACAACTAAAGCCATTAACAAAAAATCGATCAAGTGCAAATGAGCTGTATAAAAGATCATTTGCTCTCGGATATGTTGAACATTCATTATCACTTCTTTATTTTTAATTTGCTACTGAACTTGTTCTTTTATTATCTTTGCTATCAACCCAAATATTTGGCACAGCTCCGCCTGGTGTTAAGAAAATTTTAGCATCTTTATTGACTTTAAGTGCTTCATTAAATTGCTTTTGGGTTTCAATTTGTTTTAAATCAAGTAAAGGATTATTTAAACTTTTTGCTATTTCTCTATTTGAATATGCTTGTGCATCAGCTTCAATTTTTACGGCACTTGCTCTACCTTTAGCACTAATAATAGTTGCATTTGCCTCCCCTTCAGCTAAAGCCGCTTTTTTAAGTGCTTCTTGGTTAGCTCTTTCAACTTCATATTTAGTTCTTTCAGCTTCTTGTTTAGCAATTTGTACTCTTTCGATTTGTTCTTTTACTTTTATAGGTAAGATAATTTCTCTAAGCTGAACTGCTTGAAGCTCAGCAGGCTCATTTGGTTGGCTTTCAATAGTTTTTCTAATACCCTGATCAATTTGCACCGCTATAGTATTACGATTTGTTGGAAGCTCTTCTGCGGTGTATTGACCTACAACATTTCTTACAACATCTCTTACTACTGGATCTATGATTTTATTTTCCCAATTAAGCCCCCATGTTGCGATAGTTTGAGGAACTTGTAAAGGATTTAATCTGTATTGAACGGTTACATCAATAGATACAGGCAAGCCTCTTGAATCAAGCACTGAAATACTATTTTTATTAACAACGCCTGATCCTATTTGTAAATTTTCATTTATTCCTTCGATTGAAGCATAGTTGATTTGTCTTACTCTAGTATCTACGATAGTGATTTTTTGCAGTATAGGCATAAAAAAATGAAGTCCTGGTTCAAGTGGGGTAGGGCTGTATTTACCTGTAGTGGATTTGATCCCCATTTCCCCTGAATTTACTATTGCAAAAGGTTTAAAAAGTGCAAAAACTAAAATAATCGCAATTGCACTATAAATTAATGGGGAAAATTTCCCAAAACCTTTGAAATTAAATTCTGGTGTTTTGAAGTTTAAATTTTGCTTATTGTTGTTTTGATTGTTTTTTTTATTAAAATAATCATTCAAATCAGCTGGCATTTAGTTCCTTTGTTAAATATAAGTTAGCATAGAAGCGTATTTTTCATTGCGTCCATAAACTATATCAAAATACGCATTTTGAAGCTTTGTCGTTAGCTCACCTCTTTTTCCATCTCCTATAATTCTTGCATCAATATTATTTATCGGAGTTATTTCTGCTGCAGTTCCTGTGAAAAATGCTTCATCAGCTACATAAACTTCATCTCTTGAAATTCTTTGACGCACTACACTTATGCCCAAATCATGTGCAATTTTTAAAACAGTATCTTGAGTGATACTTTTTAATGAAAAATCATTTGGCGGTGTGATTAGCTTATTATCTTTAATCATAAAAAAACACTCACCTGTTCCTTCTGCTACAAAACCTTCTTCATCGAGCATTAAGGCTTCCTCATATCCTGCTTCTATAGCTTCATATTTAGCCATTTGAGAATTTAAATAATTTGCACTTGCTTTTGCTTTACCTAAGCTAGATTTTACACTATTTCTAGCAAAAGAAGAAATTTTAACCTTAATACCTTTTTCTAAGCCTTCTTCGCCTAAATAAGCACCCCATTCCCAAGCAGCAATAGCTACCCTAACAGGAGCTTTAGCATGATAAACTCCCATAGTACCATCACCTAAAAAGATTAATGGTCGCAAATAGGTGTTATTTTGAAAATCATTTGCTCTTAAAAGTTCAACTTGTGCATTTTCAAGTTCTTCTTGAGAAAAAGGAGAATTAATTAAAGTAATTTTTGCAGACTCTAAAAGTCTTTTGGTGTGTTCTTTTAATCTAAAAATTGCTAAACCATTTTGTGTTTTATAAGCTCTTGTTCCTTCAAAAACTGCATTTGCATAATGTAATGAATGTGTTAAAACATGAATTTTTGCATCATCAAAATCAATGATTTTTCCATCCATCCAAATTTTTTTTGCCCTAATCATAACTAAGCCTTTTTGTTGAAAATAAAACTAATTTTATCAAAAATATACTAATAATTACTAGAATATAGTAAAATTATTATATTTGAAACAAGGAAAAATCATGCCAATTATAAATATCAAATTAGCTAAACCAGAATTTAGCAAAACACAAAAAGAAGAGTTAATAGCAGATATTACAGAACTTTTACATACAAAATACAACAAGCCAAAGCAAAATATAGTGATCATGTTAGAAGATATTGAGCCATATAATATTGCTTTTGGTGGCGAAAGTGTAGAAAAATTAAGATTGAAAGATAAAAAATGAAAGAATTGCAAATTGGTGATAAAGCTCCTGTGTTTGAACTTTTAAATCAAGATGGAGTTAAAATTTCTTTAAGTGATTTCTTGGGTAAAAAAATTATTTTGTATTTTTATCCAAAAGATAACACCCCAGGTTGTACCACACAAGCTTGTGAATTTAGTCAAAGTTATGAGGATTTTTTAGAGCAAAATGCTGTGATTATAGGTATTAGTCCAGATAGTGTTAAATCGCATGAAAATTTCATAAAAAAATATGATTTAAAACACACTTTATTAAGCGATAGTGAAAAAGAAATTTGTAAACTTTATGGTGCTTGGGGTTTAAAGAAAAATTATGGTAAAGAGTATGAGGGGCTTATAAGATCCACTTTTGTGATTGATGAAAATGGAAAAATCTCAAAAATTTATAAAAATGTAAAAGCTAAAGATCATGCTTTTAAGGTATTAAAAGAATTATGCTAGTGCATATTTGCTGTAGTGTGGATAGTCATTATTTTATACAAGAATTAAGCAAAACTTATCCTGATGAGAAAATTATAGGTTTTTTTTATGATCCAAATATTCATCCTTATAGTGAGTATGAACTTAGATTTTTAGATGTTAAGCGTAGTTGTGATAAATTGGGTGTTAAGCTTTATAAAGGTGAATATGAGTATGAAAAATGGCTTGAGAGTGTAAAGGGTTATGAGGACGAGCCTGAAAAAGGCGCAAGATGTCAAATTTGTTTTGATTTTAGAATGCATAAAAGTGTTGAATTTGCTCAAAAAATTGGTGAAAAAAAACTTACAACAACCCTTTTAACATCCCCTAAAAAAGACTTAGAGCAGTTAAAATTAGCTTTACAAAAAGAATGCGATAAATTTGGTATAGAGTTTTTGGCGCCTGATTTTAGAAAAAATGGAGGCACGCAAAGACAATTTGCCTTAGCTAAGCAAGATATGCTTTATCATCAAAATTATTGTGGGTGTATTTATGCACTTTCTAAACAAAAAGGCCAAAAAGCTTTTATAGATGAGCTTATGAGTCCTGTAAATAAACAAATATTACCTTCAAGCATAGAAGAAAAGATAAAATTTTACAATCAAGTAAAAAAATTAGAAAAAAAGGGTGTTAAATTTGAAATTCAAAGAGAGAAATTTTTAAATTATCGCTTACTAAGAGCTTTGATAAAAGAAAACAAAAAAGCCATAAAAACTCATGTTTTATTTTATTCTCATTTTAAAAATTCTTACACTAAATTTAGCATTTTAGAAGAGGATTTAAAGTGCTATAAAAGTGTAAAGGATGAGATTAATTTATGGAGTTTTGATTATTTAAATAATTTGTGCAAAATGCGATTTAAAAATTTTGAAGATTTTTTACAAAATCCTTTAAAAATAGAGCAAGAAATCAAAATAAGGCAAAAGCATTTTGGTGCTTATGATCTTTCGCCGGTGGTTATTGTTGAAAATATTATTAAAGGCGCTTATGAATTTATAGCAAAAAGTGAAATTTATTTTGATAGTAAAGAAAAGATTGTGAAGTTATAAAACTTAACTAGTTTGTTAATATTTTTTTTGTAAAATCTGAATTTTGAATATATTTTAAGGCTAAATTTATGATAGATGTAATGCAAATTCAAAAAATTTTACCACATAGGTATCCATTTTTACTTGTAGATAAAATCGTAGAATTAAAAAATAAAGAAGTTGTTAGAGGTTATAAAAATATTAGTATAAGCGACCATGTTTTTATGGGGCATTTTCCAGATCATCCAATTTACCCGGGTGTGTTAATTTTAGAAGGTATGGCACAAACTGGAGGGGTTTTAGCATTTGAAAGCATGGATGATAAGGTAGATCCAAGCACTAAAGTAGTATATTTTACAGGCATTGATAATGCTAAATTTAGAAATCCAGTGCGTCCAGGTGATAGGCTTGATTATGAGATGAGTGTGGTAAAAAATCGTGGAAATATGTGGATTTTTCAAGGAAAAGCTTTTGTTGATGGACAATTGGTTGCAGAAGCTGAACTTAAAGCTATGATAGTAGATAAATGATGAGCAAAATTCATCCAAGTGCTGTTATAGAAGATGGAGCTATCATAGCAGATAGTGTTGTAGTAGAAGCCTATGCTTATGTTGGAAAAAATGCCAATATAGGTGCAAATACTATCATCAAACAAGGTGCAAGAATTTTACCTAATGTAAGCATAGGTGAAAATTCTAAAGTTTTTTCTTATGCCATAGTTGGAGATATTCCACAAGATATATCTTATAAAGATGAGATAAATTCAGGTGTTATTATAGGAAAAAATGCAGTTATTAGAGAATTTGTTACTATAAATTCAGGTACAGCTAAGGGCGATGGTTTTACAAGAATAGGTGATAATGCTTTTATAATGGCTTATTCTCATATTGCACATGATTGTTTGCTTGGAGATAATATTATTTTAGCAAATAATGCTACTTTAGCAGGTCATGTGGAACTTGGAGATTATACTGTGGTAGGTGGACTTACTCCAATACATCAGTTTGTTAAGGTAGGTGAGGGGTGTATGATAGCAGGTGCTAGTGCGCTTTCTCAAGATGTGGTGCCATTTTGCTTAGCTGAAGGAAATCGAGCAAGTATTAGAAGTTTAAATTTAGTAGGCATTAGAAGACGCTTTGATAAAGAAGAGGTGGATGTTTTAAGCAAGGCTTTTAAATTTTTATTCAGACAAGGAAGTTTAAAAGATAATGCTTTAAGTTTGCTAGAAAATACTTCTAGTGAAAATGTGAAAAAAATGTGTAATTTTATCTTAGAAACAAAAAGAGGAATTCCTATATATAAGGAAAAAAATCATGGTTAAAAGATGTAGTTTTTGCAATGAAATAGAAACAAGTGAAAGAAGAATTTTAGTAAATGATTATAATAATGCCTTTATATGTGAGTATTGTGCCGAAAGTGCTTGCAATATTTTCTTTGGAGAGGAAAAAGAATTAAAAAATAAAGAAGTTGATAAAGAAAATTTTAAAGATATTACTCCTAAGGAATTAAAAGCATATTTAGATAAATATGTTATCGGGCAAGATAGAGCTAAAAAAATCTTTAGTGTAGGGGTGTATAATCACTACAAAAGGCTTTTTAGATCTGACTTAGAAGATGATGATACAGAATTAGCAAAATCAAATATTTTATTAGTAGGCCCAACGGGAAGTGGAAAAACTTTACTAGCACAGACTTTAGCTAGATTTTTAGATGTTCCTATCGCAATTTGTGATGCGACTTCTTTAACTGAAGCGGGTTATGTGGGAGAAGATGTTGAAAATATCCTTACTCGTCTTTTACAAGCTGCTGATGGAGATGTGCAAAGAGCACAAAAAGGGATTATATTTATCGATGAGATAGATAAAATCGCAAGAATGGGTGAAAATCGCTCCATTACAAGAGATGTAAGTGGTGAGGGCGTGCAACAAGCCTTACTCAAAATTATCGAAGGATCTTTGGTAAATATCCCACCAAAAGGCGGTAGAAAACACCCAAATCAAGATTTTATACAAATAGATACAACTAATATTTTATTTGTGTGTGGCGGGGCTTTTGATGGTATTAGTGATATTATTAAAAGAAAATTAGGCGATAATGTCATGGGCTTTTTTACTGATGATAAAAAAGATGAAAAAGAAGCTTTACTTCAAAGACTAGAGCCTGATGATTTGGTGCATTTTGGGCTTATTCCTGAACTTATAGGAAGATTGCATGTGCTTGCTTCTTTAGAAGAGCTTGATGAGGAAAGCATGGTGCGTATTTTAACTGAGCCAAAAAATGCCATTATTAAGCAATATCAAAAACTTTTTGCTATTGACAATGTGGAATTAAAATTTGAAGATGAAGCGCTAAGAGAGATTGCTAAGCTTTCGCTAGAGCGTAAAACAGGTGCTAGAGGTTTAAGAAGTATTATTGAAGAAATGATGGTAGATTTGATGTTTGATTTGCCAGAGTATAATGGATATAGCATAGTAATTACTAAAGAAGTGATCAAAGAAGGTGCAAAACCTTTATTTATAAAAAATAAAAAAGTTAAAGGCTGAGAATGATTTTAGATCAAATAATTGGATTTTTTTCAAGTGATATGGGGATTGACTTAGGTACTGCAAATACTTTAGTTTTAGTAAAAGATAAAGGTATAGTGATTGATGAACCTTCGGTTGTTGCAGTAGAGCGTGAAAGATATGGTAGGGTTAAAATTTTAGCTGTTGGAAAGGAAGCTAAGGAAATGGTAGGAAAAACCCCAGGTAATATCGAAGCAATCCGTCCTATGAAAGATGGTGTGATTGCTGATTTTGATATGACTGAAAAAATGATCCGTTATTTTATAGAAAAAACTCATAGAAGAAAATCTTTTTTAAGACCTAGAATTATCATTTCAGTTCCTTATGGATTAACCCAAGTAGAAAGAAAAGCGGTTAGAGAAAGTGCGTTAAGTGCGGGTGCTAGAGAAGTATTTTTGATAGAAGAACCTATGGCAGCAGCTATTGGTGCAAATTTACCAATTAGAGAGCCTCAAGGGAGCTTGGTGGTAGATATTGGCGGTGGTACTACTGAAATTGGTGTTACTTCTTTGGGCGGTCTTGTGATTTCAAAATCTATCCGAACAGCTGGTGATAAGCTTGATACTAGTATAGTAAATTATGTAAAAGAAAAATACAATCTTGTCATAGGTGAAAGAACGGGCGAGGAAATCAAAATCGCAATAGGTTCAGCAGTTCAGCTTCCAAAAGAGCTTTCTATGGTAGTTAAAGGACGCGATCAAGTAACAGGATTGTTAAATAGAATAGAGTTAACAAGTGAAGATGTAAGAGAGGCTATGCGTGAGCATTTAAAAGAAATTGCTGATGCATTAAAAATCGTTCTTGAAATGATGCCGCCTGATCTTGCAGCTGATATTGTTGAAAATGGTGTTGTTTTAACAGGAGGCGGAGCTTTAATACGCGGTCTTGATAAATATTTATCTGAAATTGTAAAACTTCCAGTATATGTAGCTGATGAGCCACTTTTAGCAGTAGCAAAAGGCACAGGTAAAGCTTTGGAAGAAATTTCTTTATTGCACCAACTAACGAATGAAGAGTAAAATTCTTAGTGTTTTAATTTTATCTTTTTTAGTGTTTGTTTCGTTTTATTATGGAGATATAATAAAACGAAATGTTTTAGATTTAAATATTGCTATTGTTAATCAGTTTTCTCAAAGCATTAATCTTTTAAAAGATAAATTTAATGAGCATTTTAATCAAGCTCAAGAAATTAAAAAATTAAGAGAAAGAAATGCTGAGCTTGAAAAAAACAATATCTATATGAAAAACTTTGCCAATGAATTAAACAATATTTTAAGTGATAAAAATTCAAGTTTTTATTATCCTAATGTTAGTTTAGTTAAGGCAACTTCTTATGCTCAAATTAGCGATTATCATAAGGTTTGGCTTGATGTGGATTATAAAGGAAAAATTAAAGGCTTAATTTATAATGGCTATACAGCAGGCATAGTTATAGAAAAAAATGGTAGAGCTTTGGGACTTTTACAAGGTGATGAAGAGTGTATTTTTTCCGTATATATAGGTAAGGAACAAGCACCAGGTATAGCTCATGGTAGAAATGATTATGTTTTAGTTAAATATATTCCTAAATGGCTTGAACTTAAAATGGGCGATAAGGTTTATACAAGTGGCTTAGATGAGATTTTCTTTTCAGGAATTCCAGTAGGCGAAATTTTTAAAATAGAAGAAGAAGGCGCCTATCAAAATGCATATGTTAAACCTTATGTAAAAATGAAAGTACCAAGTTATTTTTATATGGTAGAAAATTTTTAATAAAAAGTTATTTATTTTAGTTGATATAAATTATTATTTACTATTAAATATTAGAATTATCTCCGAATTTTAAAAATTTAGGAGATTAAATGAAAAAATATATCAGTAGTTGTTTAGCTTTTTGCTGTTTAAGTGGTGCTATTTATGCAAATGAAGTGGAATATGATGCACAAAAAATAGCAGATATTTTTTATCAACTTAATGCTGATCCTAAAAATCCAAAAGCAAAAGTTAATCATGCAAAAGGCTTTTGTGCTATGGGAACTTTTGAGCCAGCTTTGTCTATTAATAAAGAAGTTGATGTGCCTTTGTTAACACAAAAAAGTTTGCCAATCCAAGTAAGATATTCTTTGGGTGGAGCTTTTAAAGATGATAAAAGCAAAACAAGAGGTATGGCTATTAGAATTACTGATCCTAAAGATTCTGCTTCTTGGACTATGGTTATGCTAAATACAGAAATAAATTTCGCAAAAAATCCTAAAGAATTCGGTCAGTTTTTTGAAATGAGACTTCCTGTAAATGGTAAAGTCGATCAAGAAAAAATAAGCAAGATGATGCAAGAGGTTGATTCTTATAGAAATTTTGCTGCATATACTGATAAAATTGGCATTAGTAAAAGTGTAGCAAATACTCCATTTTTTAGTATTCATACTTTTTATTTTAAACAAGCAAACGGAGAAAACTATTTACCAGCAAGATGGAAATTAGTTCCAAGTGAAGGTGTGGCATATTTAAATGAAGCACAAATGAAAAGTGCGAGTAGTGATTTTTTAAAAGAAGATTTCCAAAATCGTGTAAAAGCTAATAAGCCGGTTGAGTATAAAATGTATTTAGTATATGCAAATAAAAATGATATTACCAATGAAACAACGGCTTTATGGAGTGGTAAGCACAAAGAAAGTCTAGTTGGGACTTTTAAGGTTAATGCCTTGAGCGATGAAGATTGTAATTTTGATGTATATTTTCCTTCGGATGTACCTCAAGGGGTTAATCCACCACAAGATCCTTTATTTGATGTAAGAAATGAAGCTTATGCTATAACTTTTGGTAAGCGTCAATAAAATTTAGCTCTTTAAGAGCTAAATTCTTTGTTAAATTCAACTTCTAAAAAACTTATATTTGTTATAATTTGGCTAAAAATTCAGCTTAGGAAAATACATGCCAAAAAGAACAGATATAAAAAATATATTATTAATAGGCAGTGGGCCTATCATTATAGGTCAAGCTTGTGAGTTTGATTACTCAGGAACTCAAGCGGCAAAAACTTTAAAAGAGCTAGGTTATAGAGTAGTTTTGATCAATTCTAATCCGGCTACGATTATGACAGATCCTGAATTTGCTGATGCAACTTATATAGAACCAATTACCAAAGAAAGTATTCTAAGTATTATCAAAAAAGAAAAAATCGATGCGATTTTACCTACTATGGGTGGCCAAGTTGCTTTGAATGTTGCTATGGAAGTTTATGAAAGTGGCGAGCTTGCAGATGTAAAATTTTTAGGTGCAAATCCTGAAGCGATTAAAAAAGGCGAAGACAGACAAGTTTTTAAAGAATGCATGAAAAAAATTGGCATGGATTTACCAAAATCTATGTATGCGTATAATTATGAAGAAGCTTTAAAAGCTGTTGATGAGATTGGTTTTCCTTTGATGATTAGAGCTTCTTTTACCTTAGGTGGTGCAGGAAGTGGCGTGGTGTATAATATGGATGAGTTTGCAGAACTTGCAAATACTGCTTTAGCGCTAAGCCCTATCCATGAAATTTTAATCGAAGAAAGCTTACTTGGTTGGAAAGAATACGAAATGGAGGTCATTAGAGATAAAAATGATAATTGTATTATCGTTTGCTCTATTGAAAATGTCGATCCTATGGGAGTTCATACAGGCGATTCTATTACTATAGCTCCTGCTTTAACTTTGACTGATAAAGAATACCAAGCGATGCGTAATGCTTCTTTTGCTATTTTAAGAGAAATTGGAGTAGATACAGGTGGATCAAATGTGCAATTTGCTATCAATCCAACTAATGGTAGAATGATAGTTATTGAAATGAATCCTAGGGTTTCAAGATCTTCAGCCCTAGCTAGTAAAGCTACGGGCTATCCTATAGCTAAGGTAGCTACGCTTTTAGCAGTTGGATTTAGTTTAGATGAGATTAAAAATGATATCACAGGAACTCCTGCTTCATTTGAACCGGTAATTGATTATATCGTAACTAAAATTCCTCGTTTTACTTTTGAAAAATTCCCAAATGCAAGCACAGAGCTTGGCACTGCTATGAAAAGCGTGGGTGAGGTTATGGCTATAGGGAGAACTTTTAAAGAAAGCATTCAAAAAGCACTTTGCTCACTTGAGAGAAATTTAAGTGGGTTTGATACTATAGAATGTGATAAAAATGAGCTTTTAGCAAAAATCCGCCAAGCTAATGAAAAACGCTTGCTTTATATAGCACAAGCTTTTAGAGAAGGTTTTAGCACACAAGAGCTTTTTGAGCTTTGCAAAATAGATCCTTGGTTTTTAAACCAAATCAAAGAAATAGTGGAATTTGAAAATCAAATAGATATGGATATTTTAAGTAATAAGCAACTATTAAGAAAAGCTAAAACCTTAGGTTTTTCAGATAAAAAAATTGCTAGCTTAATTAATCAAAAAGATAATCTTGAGTTAAGCCAAAATGATATTTATTATGCAAGAATTAAACATAAAATCATCGCTCAATATAGTGAAGTAGATACTTGTGCGGGCGAATTTGAAGCACTAACCCCGTATTTATACTCAAGTATTAATACAAATGAAGCTACGCAAGTAAAAGAAAGTAAAGATAAAAAAGATAAAAAAGTGATGATTATAGGTGGTGGACCAAACCGCATAGGACAAGGCATTGAGTTTGATTATGCTTGTGTGCATGCTTCTTTTGCTCTAAAAGATATGGGTGTAAAAACTATAATGTATAATTGTAACCCAGAAACGGTTTCAACAGATTATGATACAAGTGATATTTTGTATTTTGAGCCAATTGATTTTGAGCATTTAAGAGCAGTTATTGATAGAGAAAGACCCGATGGAGTGATAGTGCATTTTGGTGGTCAAACCCCGCTTAAATTTGCAAAACGCCTTAGTGCTTTTGGAGCAAAGATTATAGGAACAAGTGCAAGGGTAATAGATTTAGCTGAAGATAGAAAGAAATTTGCTAAATTTATTGAAGATCTAGGTATAAATCAACCTAAAAATGGCACAGCCATAAGCGTTGAAGAAGCCATTATAAAAGCAAATGAGATAGGTTATCCTGTGCTTGTTAGACCAAGTTATGTTTTGGGTGGTCGTGCAATGCGTGTAGTGCATGATGAGAGTGAGCTTAGACTTTATATGCAAGAAGCAGTAGATGTGAGTGATAAATCTCCGGTATTAATTGATCAATTTTTAGATAATGCAACTGAGCTTGATGTAGATGCGATAAGTGATGGAAAAGAAGTTTATGTAGCAGGTATTATGGAGCATATTGAAGAAGCAGGAATTCACTCAGGCGATAGCGCTTGCTCTTTACCTGCTGTAAATATTGATGAAGCTATGCTTGAAATGATTGAGCAAAAAACAAAAGATATTGCTTTAAATTTAGGTGTAGTAGGACTTTTAAATATACAATTTGCTATTTATGATAATAAACTTTATATGATAGAAGTAAATCCAAGAGCTAGTAGAACCGTGCCTTTTGTGAGCAAAGCTACAGGAATTCCTTTAGCTAAGGTTGCAACACGCGTGATGTGGCAAGGAAATTTAAGAGAAAGCTTGAAATTTTATGACACCTTTAGAGTGGTAGAGGAAAAAAACGGAATTTTAAGAGCTAAAAAACCAAAACATATTAGTGTAAAATCAGTGGTATTTCCTTTTGCTAAACTTAGCGGAAGCGATCTTGAGCTTGGACCTGAAATGCGCTCAACCGGTGAAGTTATGGGAGTAAGTAAAGATTTTGATAACTCTTATGCAAAAAGCCAACTTGCTTCTTCAAATTTCTTACCAGAAAGTGGTAATGTGTTTTTATCACTAAGAGAGCAAGATAAAAAATATGCAGTAGATTTAGCTAATGAGTATATTAAGCTAGGATTTAAAATCATTGCTACGAGTGGAACTTATAAAGTTTTACAAGAAGCGGGCTTGGAGTGTGAGTTTGTGCATAAAATTTCTGAAGGACGCCCGAATGTAGAGGATAAATTAAAAAATTCTCAAATTCAACTTACTATAAATACTAGCGATGAGCATAGTTTTAAAGGCGACACTAAAAAAATTAGAGCAAATATTTTACGCTTTAAAATCCCATATTTTACAAATCTAAGAGCAGCTTATGCGGGGATTAAAGCTATCAAAGCTATACAAAATAAATCATGTCTTGAAGTAAAGAGCTTACAAGAATACTTAAAAACATGATTTATCTTGCTCAAACTGATACAACAGCAGGGTTTTTAAGTAAGGACTTAAAAGCCCTTAATACTTTAAAAAAAAGGCCTTTAAAGCAAGATTGTTTAATTACTACGGCTAAATTTAGTGAGCTTAAAAAACTTACAAGAGTGCCAAATTATTTTAAAAATACTATTAGAAAATCCAAAAAAACTACTTTTTTATATCCTAATTCTAAAGCAATACGCGTTGTGAAAGATTGCACTCATGAGGAATTTTTAAAAAAGTTTGATTGGCTTTATTCTACTTCTGCAAACATTCATGGAAAAAAATTTGATCTAAAGTGGGCTATGCAAAATGCAGATAAAATAGTAGATGAAAAGTTTTTTGAAAGTGGAGCCTCAAAGATTTTTAAACTTCGAGGCATTAAAAAAGTTAAACTGCGTTAATTTCCAAGCGGCCAAAATACTTTTGGCTCTTCGCCGATTTTTGCTTGTCCATGATACATTCCAAGTTTATCTTTAGTCCAAGCATAACCAACTTTTCCATTTTTATCTATTGAAATAATTCCGCCTGTACCACCAAGTTTTGCAACTTGTTTGATAGTTTCTTGGGCTGCTTTTTGCACTGAAAGTTTTTTGTATTTGTATAAAGACGCAACTTCATGAGCTGCAGCTACTCTTATGTAAATGTCACCTGTTCCTGTGCAAGAAATTGCTACTGAGTCATTATTTGCATAATTTCCTGCTCCTATGATAGGAGAATCCCCAATGCGTCCTGTCATTTTATTTGTAGTGCCACCTGTGCTTGTACCTGCTGCTAGGTTGCCGTTTTTATCTAAAGCTATTGCACCTACTGTGCCTAAATATGGCTCGGTGCTTACACCAAGATGAGCTTTTGCCTTATCACTATCTAATAAAACTTCCTTGCTTTTTTTAGCTTCTTGAAGTTGTTTGTATCTGTGCTCTGTAAAGAAGTATTTTTGTCCTACTATTTCTAAGCCATGTTTTTTGGCTAATTTATCAGCACCCTCGCCCGCTATTAAAGTATGGGGTGTTTTTTCCATAACAAGTCTTGCTGCTTCTATAGGATTTTTAATCGTCCTAGCCATAGCAACTGCACCTGCTTTTAAATTTTTTCCATCCATTATAGATGCATCAAGCTCATTAAATCCATCAGAGGTAAAAACAGCACCTTTCCCAGCATTAAATTCAGGACTATCTTCCATTACTTTAATAGCGGCTATAACAGCATCAACCGAGCTTCCTCCTTTTTCAAGTATGCTTTGACCTGCTTTTAAAGATTCTTTCATTACCTTTTCTCTTTTGGCAAATTCTTCTTTGGTAAGTCCTAAGCCACTTGTTCCACCATGTATAACGATGATAGGTTCAAAATTTTTTGCAAAGACATTATTGCTTAGTAAAAATATTAAACTAGTTAATGTCAATAAAATTCTTTTACTACAGGTTAAAAATTTCATTATTTACTCCTTTTTTAAAATTATTTATTATATTTAATAAAAATTAAATATAACTAAAATTTAATTAATAAATGAGTATTTTTAGGACAAAAATTCTACTTTTTATTTTTATAGGTGTTATTTTTGAAAAATTTTTTAGAAATTAATTAAAATGTTTTTATATTTATTGCAAAATTAGGAGGTATTTTAATGTTTAAAACTATTGTAGCTAAGAAAATATCATTTTTCACAGCTTTGATTTTGGTTGTTGGATTTGGTATTTTTGTTGGACTAAATTATTATTCGTCTAAAACGGATATTCTTCAAAGTATTGTAAGTGGAAAGCAAGAAAGTGTTAAAAATGGAAAAAATTTTTCAGATTTATACTTCAATACCAAGATAGAGAATATTAAAAAAATCGCTGCAAATATTATTGAACATAAAAATGTAAGTGAGGAATATATTGGTTCTTTTTTAGAAAAGATGTTTGGTTTTTATTCTTTTAATGCTATTTATGTTGGGTATGAAAAAGATGGTAGCTTAATTGATGTAGATATTAATTCTAAAGGAAAACATTTTATTTTAAATCAAGAAAAAGATGGTTTTGATGCTAGAGAACGCGTGTGGTATCAAAATGCAAAAAATAAAAATAAGGTAAGCATTTCAGAACCTTTTTTAGATGTCGTAACTAAAAAAATAGCTTTGTCAGTGTCAATTCCGATTGTTATTGATGGGAAATTTTATGGAGTTTTAGCAGGTGAATTTTTTCTAGATGATATACGCAATGCTTTTGGAAGATTAAAAACTACTGCAAGTAATAATGTGTTTTTAATCAATGAAAGAAAGGAAATGATAGCTCATTCTTCTGCTAATATAGATTTTTATGAAGACAATGAAGTTAAAGAAGTGTTAAAAAATTTTGTTAATGTTGCAAGTGTAACTCCAAATGAAACTACTGATTTGATTTTGTATAAACTTAAAGGTCAAGAACGCTTAGCTGTGTGTATTATGGGAGAAAATTCTTTAACTTTGTGTTCTTCTAATGCTTTGAGTGATTATGATGAGGTTTTAAACGGACTTTTAATTACCCAAGTTATATTTGGTGTGATTTTTGTCCTTGTTATTATCGTTATTTTGGGTGGTATGATAGAGCATTTTCTTAAGAAAATTATATTTATTAAAGAAGCTTTAGAAGATTTTTTTGAAAGTTTAAACTACAAAGGCGATATGAAAGATATAGATTTAAATATCAAAGGAAATGATGAATTTGCTATTATTGGTAAAGAAATCAATAATGGTATAAAAAATATCCAAAAGAATTTAAAACAAGACAAGAAGGCTGTGTTTGAAAGTGTTCAAAAGTTGAAAGAGATAGAGCTTGGAGATTTATCTGTTAGAATTGATAATGATCCTATAAATCCTCAACTAATAGAGTTAAAAAATGTATTAAATGAATTACTTGATATTTTAGAAGAGAAAATAGGATCAAACATCAACGAGCTTGATAGAGTGCTTGAAAGTTATAAGGCTTTAGATTTTTCAACACAAGTTGAAAATGCAAAAGGAAGTGTAGAAATAACAACAAATGTTTTAGGTTCAGAAATCAAAAAGATGTTGATTTCTTCTTCTAAATTTGCACATAAACTAACTATACAATGTGAAAAACTAGAAGAATTTATGCAAAAACTTGTTGATGGAACTTATTCTCAATCAAATTCTTTGGAAAAATCCATAAAAGCAGTAGAGCAAATAAACATTTCTATGCAAAATGTTGGAGGTAAAACTACAGAGGTTGTTTCTCAAGCTGAAAATATTAAAGAAGTAGTAAATGTGATCAAGGATATAGCAGAGCAAACAAATTTATTAGCATTAAATGCTGCCATAGAAGCTGCTCGTGCGGGCGAACATGGCAGAGGTTTTGCTGTGGTTGCTGATGAGGTGCGTCATTTGGCTGAAAAGACAGAAAGAAGTTTAGGTGAGATAGAAGCTAATGTAAATATTTTAGTTCAAAGTGTTAATGATGTTTCTATATCAATGCATGAACAAACTCAAAGTATTTCACAAATCAATGATGCGATAATTCAACTAGAAGATGTCACAAAAGAAAATGTAAAAATAGCTAATTTTACTAATGAAACTACTAAAGAAGTAGGGGATATTTCTCAAGATATATTAAAAGAGGTAGAAAGTAAGAAAATTTAATACCAAGGAGCTTATTATTTTGTAATTTTGGTTATAATTTGCACTTTTAAAAAAGGTAGATTATGATTGAAAGAACAAAAATAAGCTCTAATTTTGGTTGGTTTATGGTAATTTTAGGTGGTTTGGTTGAGTGTTTTTGGGTAAGTGGTTTAAAATACTCTACTGAAATTTGGCATTATGCTTTAACAGCTATTGGAGTTTGTATATCTTTTACATGTTTTTTAAAAGCTTGTGAAAGACTTGAAGTAAGTATTGCTTATAGTGTTTTTGTAGGTATTGGCACGGTTGGAGTGGTGCTTAATGAGATGTTTATTTTCAATGAGCCAAGCTCTATTACCAAGCTTACTTTAATAGCCATTTTGCTTTTAAGCATCATAGGCCTTAAAATCATTAGCAAGGAAGCTAAATAATGGAATGGTTCTTTTTGTTTTTAGCGACCGCTTTTGAAATTTTTGGTGTGATTATCATGAAACAACTTGTAAGCACTAAAAATAAGCTTTATCTTTTAGCTTTGATAGTGTGTTTTGCTTTTTCATTTGGATTTTTAAGCCTTAGCATGCAAAGTATTGCTATGAGTGTGGCTTATTCTATATGGACAGGAGCTGGAACTGCAGGCGGGGTTATCATAGGGGTACTTTTTTATAAAGAAAGCAAAAGCTTTTTAAAGCTTTTTTTGATTGCTCTTATCATTGCTTGCACCGTGGGTTTAAAAATACTTTCATAGGCTTAAAATGAAAATATACATTAGCGGCATAGACACAGATGTTGGCAAAACTTATCTAAGTGCTAGAATTTGTAAAGAATTGGGTTTTGATTATTTTAAGCTTATCCAAGCAGGCACGCCAAAAGATAGTGAGGTAGTAGCTGAGTTTAGCCCAAAAACTAAGATTTTCAAAGAAGGTGTGTTTTTACAAACCCCTGCTTCACCGCACAAAGGTAGGATTTTAGAAAATTTAAACTATAAAGCCTTTGATATACAAATTCCACAAAGTGAAAAACTCATTATCGAGCTAGCTGGTGGGCTTTTTTCGCCCCTTGATGATGAAAAAACAATGATTGATTATATGAGTGCGTTTAAGTACCCTATGATTTTAGTCGCAAAAGACTATCTAGGAAGTATCAATCACACGCTTTTAAGCATAGAAGCACTAAAACAAAGAGATATTAAAATCCTTGCTTTAATCTTAAAAACTCAAGATACTTTTAGCAAGGATTTTATAAGCAATTACGCTAAAATTCCTATCATAGAATTTGATGATAAAGTATGCGAAAAACTTTCAAAAATCCTTGAAAATTTCTCTTAAAGACTCCACTACATAATTAATCTCATCTTCATTTATAACATATGGTGGCATGAAATAAATTGTATTTCCAAGTGGTCTTAAAAGCAAGCCTTTTTCTAAAGCTCTTTGAAAGACTTCAAGTCCTGCTCTTTGATATTTGCTTTTTTGTATATCAAATGCACTTACCATACCTAAATTTCTAAAATTTCCTAAAAAGTCAAATTCTTTTAAACTCTCCCATTGAGTTTTTATAAAAGCACTTTTGATTTTATTTTTTGCGATGATATTTTCTTTTTCAAAAATATCCAAAGTCGCATTAGCCGCCGCACAAGCTAGGGCATTACCCGTGTAAGAGTGAGAGTGTAAAAAGGCCTTTTGGCTCTCATAGCTATCATAAAATTTCTCATAAATTTCATCTTTAGTAAGCACCACTGAAAGTGGTAAATACCCACCCGTAATAGCTTTAGAAAGACATATATAATCAATGCTTTGTGAGCAATAATCAAGCGCAAACATTTCCCCTGTGCGTCCAAAACCTGTGGCTATCTCATCAAATATCACTTGCACGCCATAATCTTTAGCAAGTTTAACCGCCTCATCTAAATACCCAAGCTCATACATGTGCATATTGCCCGCACATTGAAGTAAAGGCTCAAGTATAAAAGCACAAATTTCATGATGATGATTTTTTAAAATGCTTTCTAAAATTTCAAGTTCTTTTGTATAATCCTTGCTTGTTGGCGCAGGCGTTGTGATACTTTTTAAAAGTAAAGGCTCATAAGTTTTTTTATAAAGCGCTACATCGCCAACGCTTAATGCGCCTAAGGTTTCTCCGTGGTAAGAATTGCTAAGCGATAAGAATTTATCCTTTTTAGAGCCATTGTTTAAGTGGTATTGAAAGCTCATTTTTAAAGCCACTTCTATGGCTGAACTACCATTGTCTGCAAAAAAGCATTTATCAAAAGGTAAAAGCTTACAAAGTCTTTGTGAAAGCTTTATGATAGGCTCATGTGAAAAACCAGCAAGTATAACATGCTCTAAATTTTGAAGTTGATCTTTGATTTTTTCATTGATGTATTCATTACAATGACCAAAGATATTTACCCACCAAGAGCTAATGCAGTCTATGTAGGATTTTTCATCAAAATCATACAAATATACTCCCTTAGCTTTTTTTATAGGTATTAAAGGTAAAAACTCATGATCGCTCATTTGCGTGCAAGGGTGCCAAATGTGTTTTAAGTCTAGTTCTTTTAAATTCATTTTTGCTTCTTTGATTTTTATTACTAATGATACTACAATTTTTACTCAAATTTATGCTTTAAAATGAAAAAGTATTATTTAGAAAATATTTATATAATTAGCTTTTTTATTTTAAAATTTCAAAAGGAAAATAATGAAAAAAATATTAGTTGTTCTAACAATTTTATTTTTAAATTTTACATACGCACAAGAGGATTTTGTTGAAAAAGGAATTAAAGCCTATGATAGAGGCGATTACCCAACAGCTTTAAAATATTTTCAGCAAGCTTGTGATCAAAATAATAATTATAGTTGTAATAAACTTGGTTTTATGTATGTAAATGGTTACGGTATTAAAAGAGATGTTTTAAAAGCAAAAGAATTGTTTGAAAAAGCATGCGTCTTGAATGATGGTGAAGGTTGTCTTAATCTTGGCTATATGTATTTAAGTGGAGAAAGTATTAAAAAAGATAATTTTAAAGCAATTGATTTTTTTCAAAAATCTTGTGATTTAAATAATGGTTATGGTTGTTTTAGTCTTGCTACTATGTATAAAGAGGGTAAAGGTATTAAAAAAGATAATTTTAAAGCAATTGATTTTTTTCAAAAATCTTGTGATTTAAATAATGGTTATGGTTGTTTAAGTCTTGGTATTATTTATGAATATGGTAAAGGCATCAAAAAAGATATTTCTAAAGCTACAGAATTTTATAGTAGAGCTTGCGATTTAAAAATTGATGCGGGTTGTGGGAACTACGCAAGGCTTAAACAATAATGCAAATTACACAAATTTTAGATGAGTTAAAACAACAAGATAATTTTAGAATTCTACGCTCATTAAAACATGAGGGAAAATATGTTATTTATAATGAGCAAAAATTACTAAATTTAGCGAGCAATGATTATTTAAATTTAAGCAATGAAAAAACATTAAAGCAAGATTTTTTAACACATTTAAAAGAATTTGAATTTTCTAGTTCAAGTTCTAGAAGCTTGAGTGGAAATTATGCGATTTTTGATGAATTTGAAAGCTTTTTAGAAGCTAAATTAGGCAGAAAAATCTTGCATTTTAACAACGGCTATGCCTTAAATGTTAGCTGTTTGCAAGCTTTAGCAAGCATTAAAAATACTTTATTTTTAGCAGATAAGCAAGTGCATGCAAGTATTATTGATGGTTTAAGGCTTGGCGGGGCTAAATTTATAAGATTTAAGCACAATGATATAAAGCATTTGCAAAGCTTAGTGCAAAAGCATTATAAAGAATTTGAAAATATCATCATTGTAAGTGAAGCGCTATTTAGTATGGATGGAGATTTTGCGCCTATAAAAGAATTCATAAATTTGAAAAAAGAATTTAAAAATATTAAAATTTATATTGATGAAGCTCATAGCATAGGGTGTTTTAATGATGATGGTTTGGGTTATGTGAAATTTTTGGGCTTAGAAAAGGAAGTGGATTTTTTAGTTTTTACCTTTGGTAAGGCCATAGCTTCCATGGGAGCTTGCATGATAAGTGATGAAAAAGATTTTTTTATCAACAAAGCAAGGGCCTTTATATACTCAACTGCCATTGCGCCTATCAATGTAGCTTGGACTTTGCATGTTTTTAAGCATTTGCATGAATTTAATGCTCAAAGAAAAGAGCTTTTAGAGTTAAGCACTTGGTTTAAAAATGCTTTAGCAAGTAAAGATGCAGTTTTAGGCGAGGCTTATGTGATATCTTTTATTTTAGGGCAAAATGCACTAGCTAGTGAAATTTCACAAAAGCTTTTAGAAAATGGTATTTTCGCACCTGCTATTAAAGAGCCAACCGTGGCTAAAAATACAGCTAGAATTCGCTTTTCTTTGCATGCTGGTTTAGTGAAAAAAGACTTAGAAAAGGTTTTGGAGGTACTTTGAAAACTCATTTTTTACATGAAAATGCAAATTCATCTGAGTTGATTTTATTTTTTTCAGGATTTTGCTCGCATTTTAGCCATTTTACGCATTTAAAAAGTGATGTAAATGTTTTAATGGCGTATGATTATACGAGTTTTGATTGGGAATTTGATCTTCATAAATTTGAAAAAATCACTCTTGTTGGCTTTTCTATGGGAGTTTGCATAGCGAGTAAAATTTTAAAAGATATGAAATTTGATAAAAAAATAGCCATAAATGGCACAAATTTACCTATAAATGATGAATTTGGGATTAAAGAAGCTATTTTTAAGCTAACGATGAAAAGATTTGCTTTGGAAGATTTTAAAACAAATTTGCTTGAAAAAAGAATGAATTTAAGTGATGAATTTTACTTTGAAAAAAACGAGTATTTAAAAGAAGAACTTTTAAGCTTATATGAGTTTTGCACTAAGGATTTAAATGAAAATTTCACTTGGGATAAAGCCATAATTAGCAAAGATGATAAGATCTTTCCACCAAAGCATGTTTTAAATTTTTTTAAAGAAAAGGCAATGTTTATCGATGAGCCACATTTTGCATTTTTTAAATACCACACTTGGGAAGCACTTTGCAAACTTTCATAAGAGCAAAAAACACATATAGTGCTAACTCGCCAGTGCAAAAAGCCATGGCTAAAGAGCTTTGTAAAATGCTTAGTGAGAATGATTTGAGCGATTTTAAAGCGGTATTTGAGTTTGGCTGTGGAGTAGGGGTTTTTAGTAAGGCTTTGCAAGAGTGTATTAAATTTAAGCATTATTTTTTAAATGATATTTATCCTTTTGAAAATCCTTGTAAGTTTGATGAATTTGGTGTTTTTGATATGAATGAACTTAAAAATCATCATTTTTATACGAAAAAATTTGATCTTATAGCTTCAAATGCTTGCATGCAGTGGCTAAAGATGGATGAGCTTTTAGAAAATTTTGCAAGCATGCTAAATAAAAATGGTATTTTGCTTTTTTCTACTTTTGGAGAAAAAAATTTCACTCAAATAAAACAAAGCACTAATTTATCACTTGAATATTTAACTTTAGAGCAAATTAGGCAAAAACTTTCTAAAAAATTTAAGATTATCAAGGCAAAAGAAGAATTAAAAGAGCTAAAATTTGATCATACTTTAGAGCTTTTTAGGCATTTGAAATTAAGCGGAGTAAATGCTTTGAGTGATAAATTTTTTATAAGCAAGGCATTTTTAAAAAACTATGAAAAAGAATTTCAAAATACCTTGACTTATCATCCTTTATTTTTTCTAGTTAGAAAACTATAATCGCTAATGTTTTAAGTAAAATGGATAGGTAAAAAATATCAAATGGATTAAATTTAATCCATAGTGAAACAATACGCTCATCCATAAGCTTTTTGAGTGTTTATAAGCTAAGCCATAAATCACACCTGCAACACTAGCAAATACAATCATCAAAACACCGCTTTTATAATGCACTAATCCAAAAGCTATGCTTGCGATTAATAAAGCAAGATTGGGGTGAATAAATTGTGTAAGTCTTTGTTGGAGATAACCTCTAAAAAAAGCTTCTTCTACTAAAGCAACTAACAAAAGATTTGAAAATAAAAAATATAAAATCCATGATGGTATGCTTATTTCTAGTTTGATAACACCCAAATACCAAGGCACGCACAGCAAAAGAATAGGAGATAAAAGCAATAAGCTCCATTTTAGCACTGAAGCTTTGGTGTAGTTTGTGTTTTTAAATAAAATAGGAAAAAGTATAAAAAGTATAAAAACCCCTAGTGGCTTGTCAATACTAAAGTAAAGATTAAAAGGTGCGCTATTTGTGCTTGCATAAACTTGATCTAAAACTTTGATGTTATTTACACCAGGGATAAAATGAAGAAATAAAGCTAAAGCATAGATAAATAATGCTATTTCTAATATGAAAATTTTTTTATACTGATACAATATAGCCGTTATAAAAACTAATACATTAATCACTATAAAAGTTATATCTATAATTTTAAATACATATCCCAACAAGACTGAAAAGAGTAAAAAAATATACGAAATTTTGACTTTATCAAATGAAAGCAATATCAAAGAAATAGCCAAAAAAAGATGAGTGCTTAAAGCTAACATATAAAATCCTTGTTTATAATTGATCTAGATATAGTTTTACTACTTCTTCTCTTAGGTAAAGCTTTTTTAAATCATTTACATTTATATATTTAAGACAAAAGCGTAAATTTTGTTACTTTTTATAAAACCTACAATTTGTCTATATTGTTTTAAATTCCAGTTTGTGTTTTTACTTAGCTTGATGATATTTATAATTTTTACCTTTGTAGTGAAAAATTTATTATTATCTTTTATAATACCTTTATTGAGTGTAATTAAGACATTAAAAATTTTAAAGTAGAAGCAGATAAAATGCATTTTATTTGCTTTTTTAAAATCGTTTTATTTTCTTTTCATGAAAAATTTTTTTAATTCTTGTTGATCTCTTATAGCAATGTTTTCTTTGATGATTTTAAATCCTGCTCTTAAAAAGAAATTTTTAGCACTAAGGCTAGCAAAAGTATAAATTTCACTATAAGGGTAGTTTTTAAGAGCAAATTTTAATAAAGCTTTGCCATAACCTTGATGAGCATAGCTTGCATGAGTAAAGCAAAGATCGAGCGTTTTTTCTTCTAAATTTGTACTTATAAAAGATATGATTTGGCCTTTTTCTTCATAAACAAAGCCTAGTTGATTTTGAAATTTTTCCTCCCAAGCTTTTTGGTCTATATTAATCCAAGCATGAAATTGTTCTTTTGTGTAATCATTTTTACAAAGAGTAGATACGCTTTATTTAAAAAGCTTGATACAAGAAGCTAAGTCTTTTATGTTAAGCTTTCTTATCAAGCACTTTCCTTAAAGCCAAAGAAGCTAGAGCAAGTCCAAAAGAAGCTGTTACACCCATAAATGAGCCAAGATCTTTACAATGGGCTTCTTCATCTGAAAATACCACATCAAAATCCCCTTTAAAGCCCGATTTTCTAAGTTCATAGCGGAATTTTTTAGCTAAAGCATCGCCATGTGTTTTAAATATGCTTGTCGTTTTAATACGCGTTGGATCAAGCTTTCTAGCTCCACCGGTTGATGAGATAAAAATTTGCTTTTTCAAATCAAGTAAATTAGCCAAAGCAACCTTAGCAGGTATATCATCAATCGCATCGATGATAAGATCAAATTCACTCAAATTAAAACTTTTCAAAAACTCATCATCGATTTTACTGACTATACCTTTAGCATTGTAAATACGCTCAAAAACCTTAGCTTTTTCTTCGCCTATATTTTCACTATGAAGCTGGCGGTTTTGATTAGTAGTTTCAAATTTATCCGCATCAATTAAAGTTAGATTACTAAAGCCACTTCTAAAAAGCGCATCAACACAAATTCCACCAACTCCACCAAGTCCACAAACTAAAACTTTAGTGTTTTGAATTTTGATAAAATTTTCTTCATTAATAAGCCATTTTATACGCGTGTATCTATCCATTTTTCATCCATTTTTTGAGATTTTTCATTTGTTTATAAGCTGTTAGATCAAGCATTATAGGGGTTATTGTGGCATAGCCTTGTTTTAAAAGTGCTATGTCTGAATCTTTTTCATTTTCATGATCAAGATTAGCAGCAGCTAGCCAGTAGTATTCTACACCTCTTGGATTTGTATTTGAGTGTGCTTTATAGCTATAAATTCTTTTACCTGCTTTGCAAATTTTTAAGCCTTGAAAGGCTGTTTTGCTAGAAGGAAAGTTGATATTTAAAAATTCTTTTTTATCTAAAGGAAAGCCTTTTTCAAAGATATTTTTGACTATTTTTTTAGTAAGTTTTAAAGCAAGTTTATAATCAAGCTCTTTTTGATTATCTTTGTAAAATTGCGATAAAGCAATGGCAGGAATTCCATGAAGCACTGCTTCCATAGCACCTGCGCAAGTTCCTGAGTAGGTTATATCCTCGCCTACATTAGCACCTTTGTTAATTCCACTTATGACAAGATCAGGCAAACGCTTTTTATATAAAGCATGTAAAGCTAGATAAATACAATCTGCAGGCGTGCCATCATCAAGCTTGTAAAATCTTTTTCCAACCTTATGAAATCTTAAAGGCTTAGTTAGTGTTATAGAGTGTGAGCATGCTGATTTTTCACTAGCAGGAGCTACTATGGTAATTTTAGCTTTAAAATGCTTTCTTAGCATTTTTATAAGCTTTTTTAAACCCTCACTTTCATAGCCATCATCGTTTGTTATTAAAATTTCTTTCATGTTTTTTCCTTTTTTTAAATTCTAACACAAGTAATACAATATTTTTTTATTACTAAATTGTTTTTTCATTTTTTAAATATTAAAATTATAGTTTTGATTAATTTTTTAAAGGAAAGAATGATGTCAAAACTTTTACTTTTTAGTGCTTCTGGCTATAAAGATAGCGCTTATTTAAGTCATACTAGAGAATTTATAGATGATTTTTTAAAAGAAAATTCCATGAAAGATGAAGAAATTCTTTTTATACCTTATGCGGGTGTTAGAAGGACTTATGATGCTTATGAAGCTAGAGTAAAAGAAGGCTTGAAAAAAGATAATATCAAATCATTACACCATTTTGAAAATTTAAAAGAAGCGATTTTAAATGCAAGGGTTTTTTTAGTAGGTGGTGGCAATAGTTTTATGCTTTTGCATAAATTATATGAAAATGATTTGCTTGAAGTGTTAAAAGAGTGTATTGAAAAAGGGGCTTGTTATATAGGTTGGAGTGCAGGTTCTAACATAGCAGGCCTTAGCATAAAAACAACTAATGATATGCCTATTGTTATGCCAAAAAGTTTTGATAGTTTAGGGGTTTTTCCTTGTCAAATCAACCCACATTTTATTGGCGGGAAAATTCCTGGACACAACGGAGAAAGTAGAGAAGAGCGTTCGGAAGAGTTTTTATTAACTAATCCAAAAGACATTGTTTATGCTATACCGGAGGGTTCTGCATTAAAAGTGCAAGATGATAGCTTAAAAATCATAGGTTATCATGATGTGTTAAAGCTAAGTCATCCTTTTAATGTAGAATATTTAAAAATCAATCAAATAACTAAAATCTAAAGGAGAAAAATGCAAACTTTTTATCTTTTAGCTGCGATTTTTGGTATTGTGGCTGTGGTTTATTTGCTTATTAAAAAAGTAGAAACAAAAACAGCTTTAATTAGTGTTGGTTTTATTTTATGTTTGATTTCACTTAAGCCCATTGAAGCTTTGAGTGCTTTTACACATGCTATGGTGCAACCTGCTTTGATTAAGGCAATTTGTGCAAGCATGGGCTTTGCTTTTGTGATGAAAGTGACTAAATGTGATAAACATTTGGTTAAAATACTTACAACACCTTTGAAAAATGTAGGATTTTTCTTAATCCCACTTGCTTTTATGGTGACTTTTTTTATCGCTATAGCTATACCTTCAGCGGCAGGATGTTCAGCTGCAGTTGGTGCGACTTTAATACCACTTTTAATGGCTTCGGGTATAAAACCTGCCATGGCAGCAGCAACAGTGCTTTGTGGAACTATAGGAGGAATTTTAAGTCCAGGTGTTTCTCATACGGCTTTGATTTCTGAAATTTCAGGGAAAAATATACAAGAAATTGTTTTAACTCAAACTCCAAATGCATTAACAGCAGGAGTGATAGTGATGATTTCTTTGATGATTATGGCAGTGATTTTTAAAGATTATCAAAAAGGGCAAGTTTTTGAAGTGGCTAATCAAAACAAGACTGAAGATAATATTGAAAAAGTAAATGCATTTTATGCGCTTATGCCTTTAGTGCCTTTGATTGTACTAATTATAGGCGCAAGTCCTTTAAATGATTATGAGTTTTTAACATGGACAAAACAAGTTGGAGTTGCTGAAGCCATGCTTTTAGGGGCGATTATAGCTTTAGTAGTAACTATGAGCAAGCCTGATAATATTTTTAAAGAGTTTTTCAATGGCATGGGAAAATCTTATGCAGAGATTATAGGGATTATCATAGCTGCTAGTGTTTTTGTTGCGGGTTTAAAAGCATGCGGTGTAATTGATATTATCATAGAATGGCTTAAAAATGAACAGCATTATGTGCGTTTTGGTGGAACTTTTATACCATTTTTAATGGCTATGATTACAGGTAGCGGTGATGCTGCTGCTATGGCATTTAACAAGGCTGTAACTATTCATGCTCAAGATCTTGGTTTTGATCAAGTTAAACTTGGTACTGCAGTGGCAATGTCAGCAGTGCTTGGAAGATACCTTTCGCCTATTTTAGGAGCTTGCATTATCGTTTCAGCTATAGCTGGGGTTAGTCCTTTAGAAATTGTCAAAAGAACTGCTTTGGGGTGTGTTGTTTCGGTGGTTGTAATTGCTTTTGTGTTATTATAAATTTAAGCCTTAAAAGGCTTAAATTTATTTTGCGGCTAGGATGATGATTTCTTGTATAACTTTGCTTGCTGCTTTTAAAGATTTAACAGGTAAATACTCATAAATAGAGTGAAAATTATGTGCTCCGGTAAAGATATTTGGACAAGGTAGGCCTTTTTCTGAAAGTACCGCTCCATCGTATCCTCCACGCATAGGAATGATTTTAGTTTTGATATTTAAATTTTCATAAGCTTGTAAAGCAAGTTTAATAGGCAAAGATTTGGTTGTTTTTAGACTATTAAAGACATTTTTATAACGATCGTTAAGTTTAATGTTAATTCTTTCTTCTCCATATAGCTTTTTAAAACTATCGTTTAAATCTTGTAAAAATTGCATTCTTTGTTTGTATTTTTCATCATCAAATTCTCTAATATCTATTTTTAAAATAGTTTTAGCGCTATTTCCCTTGAGTTCTTTAACCCAAAAATATCCTTCTTTATTTTCTGTGTATTCAGGTGCTTCGCCATTTGGAAGCATAGAGATAAATTTATGTGCTAAAAGTAAAGAATTAACTAATTTTCCTTTAGCACTCATAGGATGAGCAGATTTTCCTATAAATTCTACTTCACAATCTCCTGCATTCCAATTTTCATAAATAAACTCTCCTATCTCACAACAATCTAAACAATATCCAAAGTCAGCATTAATTTCTTTTATATCAAAAGCTTTTGCCCCTCTTAAACCTTGTTCTTCATCAGGTAAAAAGCAAGCATAAATATCACCATGCTTAATATCAGGATTTTTAACAAAAAATTCAAGCATATCCATAATAGCTGCAATGGCTGCTTTATCATCAGCTCCAAGCAAGCTTGTGCCATCAGTGTGGATAATATCATCTCCTATGTAGTTTTTAAGCTCTTTAAATTCACTTTCTTTCAAATAAAGATCTAAGTTTTTATTTAAGCATATATCTCCACCTTGATACTTAGTGATTTGTGCTTTGGTGTCATTAGTTTGTTCCATACTTGTATCTAAATGTGCAAAAAAGGCTATTTTAGGAGCATTTGGAGTGTTTGCTGGTAAAAGAGCTGTGGTGATGGTGTTTTCTCTTCTTTTGATATCTTTTAAACCTAGTTCTTGTAATTCTTTTTCAAGTAATTTTGCAAGCTCCATTTGATTAGGACTTGATGGCATAATGCCTTTGGCGCCATTTTCTCTACTTGTAGTGGTATTAATCTTAGTGTAATTTATAAATCTTTGTACAATATCCATAATTTTTCCTTTTTAGATTAAAATTAATAAAATTATAACAATTCATTTTTAAAATATTTGATCAATCTAAGAAGATTTTATTAAATGATATTTTCTATCAAAATTTATTTAAAATTATGATAATATATTTAAATTTATATTTTTTAAGGAGAGAATATGCAAAAACTTAGATTTATGATGATATTGAGCGTATTTATAACTTTTTTTGTTGGATGTTCTTCTAAAGAAATCAATCCTTTAGGGCGTTCTTTTGGAGAATTTAGCGATGGAGATCCTTTGAAAATAGGTAAAAATCCAACTCCACCGGCTAAACAAAAAACACCAACTTTAGTGGAAGGTAAGAAAATCCCAGCTATACCACTTGAGCCACCTCTTATGAAAGTCAATACTTTTAAAGGAGATAATGCTGTAAAAGGACCATTACCAAGGCTTACATCAAGCAATGGATTTACTTCAAATGCTTTGTATGAAAATATAGGATTTGTAAGCGATTTTGTAACTATTATGAACCCAAATGGAGCTGCATTAACGGTTTGGGCTTTAAATCCAGGCAATTGGATATGGGGGTATAATTTATTTGATAGTAAATCTTTTGGTGATGCAAGAGTGTGGCAACTCATTGAATTTCCAAATAATACTGTGATGATTAAAAATGCAAAAACTTTAACTTGCTTAAATGCTTATGGTAATGGTATAGTACATTATCCTTGCGATCAGACAAATTTTGCACAATTTTGGAGATTATATCCTATGAGCAATGGTGCTTATCAAATTCAAAATTTTGCAACACAACAATGTATACAAACGACAGTTGGAAATGTAATGGAGGAATTTTATTTTGACTATTATAGTATTTATTTGACACCTTGTTTGAAATCAAAAGAAAAAAATTTAGATAGACAATGGAGCATTAGTGCGCCTGCTTTTCAAACAAGATCGCCTTATGCTTATACGGGAGAGTGATGATGAAAAAGATAGTATTTTTGATTTTTAGTTTTAATTTATTATTTGCTGCTTTGGAAAATTATAATAGTGGTACTTGGAATTTACAAGGTGCATCAGCTTCTACTGAAAGTAAGTGGAATATTAGTATAAGACAGCTTGTAACCGGTGCTAATCCTATGGATATTTTGGCTGTTCAAGAAGCAGGAGTTTTACCAAGTACTGCTATAATGACGCCAAGACAAGTTCAACCCGTGGGAATTGGCATTCCTATTCATGAGTATGAGTGGAATTTAGGCTCATCAAGTCGTCCAAATTCAGTTTATATATACTACTCAAGAGTTGATGTTGGGGCAAATCGCGTAAATATGGCTATTGTGAGTAGAACGCGAGCTGATGAGGTGATAGTTTTACCACCTCCAACCGTTGCTTCAAGGCCTATTATAGGAATTCGTATAGGAAATGATGCGTTTTTTAGCATACACGCTTTATCAAGAGGTGGTAATGATGCAGGGGCTATTATAAGTGCTGTGGATATGCACTTTAGGAATATGCCACAGGTTAATTGGATGATTTTAGGGGATTTTAACAGACCTCCTGGGACTATTGTAAATTTAATTGATCCGGATTTAAGATCTCGCATTAATATAGTCGCACCTCCTTCTTTTACACAAACAGGTGGCAATACAATTGATTATGCGATTACGGGAAATTCAAGCACTACATCTTTATATAGTCCGCCTAGAATTCTTGCAATCTTAGCTGTAGCAGGACTTAGGACTTTTTTAGCTTCGGATCATTTTCCTGTAAATTTTAGAAGACCTTAGGAGAAGATGATGAGAAAAATTTGTATTTTATTTTGCTTTATTTTAAGTTTTTTAAAAGCTGAAGTTTTATTTGATGATTTAGAAGATTTTACACCTATGTTCGCGATAAGATCTTTAGAAACAGGAATTTCACTTAGTCCTTTTAGATATAGCTCTGAAAAACTAGAAGAGCAAAATTGGTTTTTAAAAGAGATAATTCTTAGCGATGCGTTAAAACAAAAAGATAGATATGCCGTGCAACGCCCTTTTGGCTATGTGCAGTTTATAAACCCTAGAGGTGCTGATGTATGTTTAGCTGTCTTAAGTGAAAAATCTTTTGGAGTGAAATCTTGCAAGCAAGATTTGCAAGATGGGCAAATGCAAACGGTTTTTTCTATCATGCCTACTACAAGTTCAGCTGTGCAAATTAGATCTTTAACTCATGGCGGGGTAAAATGCATGAGTACCTTTTATGAAGCGCGCGTGCCTATAGAAAATCGTTTTGGCTTAGATGATTGCACTGTAAATCCTTCTGTGCCGATAGAGTTAAAAGAGTTATTTTTCTTTGCTCCTGCTATTGTTGAAGCAACTCCGATTTATTAAATTTAACCCGCTTTTGCGGGTTTAAACTCTAAGTTAAAATTTGTTAGAATGTCTTTAAATTTTTGTAGATAATTTTAATAGCCAAAATATAAATCCTACACAGTAGATATATTGAAGGAAAAATATGAAAGTAAAATTAAAAAATGTTGGAATGCTTGATGAGGCAGAATTTGAAGTAGGAAATATTACTCTAATTTGCGGTGAAAACAATACCGGAAAAACTTATGCTACTTATAGTTTGTATGGTTATTTAGATTTTATGAGAATTGTCAGAGAGAATTTTTTTGTTAGAAAAAGAAAACTTTATGATGAAAATTTAAGTAATGACATAAAAGATACACAAGAGCTAAAATTAACCTATATAGATATTAAAAACAAATTAGAAGATCATATAAAAAATAAAACAAAATTATATTCTCATCGCATACTTGTCAAAGTTTTAGCAGGTAAAAATGAAGATTTTGCAAATGCAGAATTTGATGTAGATATGCAAATTTCTTTAGAAAATGTTAAGCAAGCTATAAAGCAGTATTTAGAAAAATTAAATTTAAACAATAGAGCAAAAGCTAAACATATAGTTTATGATGATGGTATTGGTTTTTCTAATTTAAACAAACTTGAATTTGAAGAGTATTTAGAAATATTTTTTGATAATTTATTGAATTATATTTTTATGAAAAATTTTATTTTAAGCGTTGAAAGAACTGGTGCTTCTATTTTTCAAGAAGAATTAGATTTTATTAAAATAGCAAAATTAGAAGCTATGCAAAAAATATTAAAAGAAGAAGATGTTGATTTATTTGAATTTCACAAAAAAATAGAGGAAAAAAATCAACTTTATCCAAAACCTGTAAGAGATAATATAAATTTTATAAGAGACGTAAAACAAAAATCAAAATTAGAAAGTATGTTTAAAAAAGATAAAGATAAATATAAAAATATTTTAGATTTACTAGGAAAAGTAGTAGGTGGAAAATATAAAGCTACAGATTATGGTATTTTATATCAGCCAAAAGGCAGTAAGAAATTTTTTAATATCGAAGTAGCTTCAAGTTCTGCTAGATCTTTGTTGATGTTGTATTTTTATATTTTGCATGTTGCTCAAAAAGGTGATATTTTGATGATAGATGAACCAGAGCTTAATCTTCATCCTAAAAATCAAATTTTATTAGCAAGGCTTCTTGTTCTTTTGGCAAATGCAGGTATTAAAATTTTTATTACTACTCATAGCGATTATGTGGTTAGAGAATTAAATAATTGTATTATTTTAAACAATTTTACAAATGAAAAGATAAAAGAAAATTTTAAAGAATATGATGATAGTTATAAATTATCAAAAAAAGATGTAAATGCTTATATTGCGTTTTATGACAAAAAAAGCAAAAAAAATACATTAAAAAAGGTAGATATAAGCAGTGAAAATGGCATAGATATGGAAACATTTAATGATGTTATCGAACAAACTATAAATATAGATGAAAAAATGGCTAGTATGTTTATGAAAGATTAAAATGGATAATAGTCTTAAAGCATTTAAAGAAAACATAAATCAAAATTTACTTTGTGAAAATATTAAAGAAAGAAATGATGGAAGAACTAAAATTCTAGGTGTAAATTTTACTAAAAACAATGAAGATTTTATAGTAATTAGACAAGAAAATCATCATAAAAGTCAACATACTTTGCTTAATTATTCTAATGAAGAAGATTGGTTGCATAAAACTAATTTATCTTGCGATTTTATAATAGTTTATTCTAAAAATAATAAGGTAAAAATTAGTTTTTGTGAAATAAAAAGTAGTAATACTGACTTAGAAAAAGCAAGATGTCAAATATTATATTCTAAATTATGGCTTGAATATCTTTTTAAATGCTATAGCTTTGCACATAAAGTAGATATAGATTGCTTTACTAAAGCTCTAAATGAAAGTAAATATTTTATGTTATATCCTAGAATAAATAAAGTTAATTTAAAAAAAACTATCGGAAAAGATAATAAAAGAAAATATAAAGAAACAGCAATACAAGATTGTTGTTTATCTGAAAAACATTTTAATGTAAATCCTTATAATTTTATTTAGGAATTTAAATGAAAACCTTTTTAGTTTGTGCTTTAGAGCCTTCAGCAAATTTGCATTTAAAAGAAGTTTTAAAAGCTTATAAAAATGAGTATAAAGAATTTGATTTAATGGGAATTTATGATGAGAATTTATGTGAAGAATTTAGTTTAAATTCCAAGCCACTTTATAGCTCACATGAGTTTAGTGCTATGGGTTTTATAGAGGTTTTGCCACTCATTTTAAAAGCCAAAAGAGCCATAAAAGAGCTAGTGAGTTTAAGTTTTGCTCAAAAAATTGATGCGATTTTATGTATAGATTCTCCTGCCTTTAACTTACCTTTTGCAAAGGCTTTAAAAAAAGCAAATTCCAAAGTAAAAAGAATTTATTATATTTTACCTCAAGTTTGGGCATGGAAAAAAGGACGCATTCCTATCATAGAAAGTCATTTTGATGTGTTAGCTTCTATTTTACCTTTTGATAGTGAGTTTTTTAGTAAAAGCACTTATGTGGGACATCCGCTTTTAGATGAGATAAAAGAGTTTAAAAATCAAGAAGATATAAATTCTATACTTTCAAAAAAAGATGATGAAAAAATCATTGCTTTCTTACCGGGCTCAAGAAAAAGTGAAATAAAGCGTTTGATGCCTATTTTTAGAGAGTTAAGCACTAAATTTAAAGGTAAAAAAATCCTTTGTGTGCCCGAGTTTAATTTAAAAAGATTAGAAATTTACGGGGAAATGAGTAATTTTGAAATTCAAACTAACACCCCAAAGGTTCTAAAAAATGCTGATTTTGCTTTTATTTGTAGTGGCACAGCTACACTTGAAGCAGCTTTGGTCGGTACGCCTTTTGTGCTTGCTTATAAGGCTAAAGCTATTGATGTATTTATCGCAAGATGTTTTGTAAAACTCAAACATATAGGCCTTGCAAATATCTTTTTAGATTTTGCAGGAAAAAGCGAGCTTAATCCTGAATTTTTACAAGAGCAAGTGAATGTGGAAAATTTATATCAAGCTTATCTTAAATACGATTATAAGGCATTTTTTGATAAAGTAGATTTTTTAAAAGAATATTTGCAATTTGCAAGTGCAAAAAATTTAGCTAAAATACTTTATGAAATCAAATAAGGATAAATCATGCAAAAAGAACCTATGAGTAAATACGGCTATGAGAAATTAGAAAAAGAATTAGAGCATTTAAAAAAAGTTGAACGCCCAAAAGTAGTAGAAGAAATAGACATAGCAAGAAGCCATGGAGATTTAAAAGAAAATGCAGAATATCACGCGGCTAGAGAAAAACAAGCTTTTATAGAAGGAAAGATTGCTGAACTTGGAGATTTGATCTCAAGAGCACAAATCATCGATCCATCTTCTTATGAGCATGATAGTGTGAAATTTGGCTCAACTGTTGTTGTAGAGGATTTAGAAAGTGAAAAACAAAGCACTTATACTTTGGTAGGGGTAAATGAAGGAAATTTAGAAAAAGGCTATATTTCCATTAGTTCACCTATTGCTAAAGCAATGCTTGGTAAAAAAGAAGGGGATGATTTTAAAGTGCGTTTGCCAAAAGGCGAGAGTGAATTTGAAATCATTTCTATAGAATACAAAGCTTTGGAATTTTAATTTTTGCAAAAAATAATTATAAAAGAAAATGCTATTTTTATTGCCGATGCGCATGAAAATAAAAATAGGCGTGGTTTTTGGGAGTTTTTGCAAGCCTTAAAAAATAAAAAAATTCAAACTCCACAGCTTTTTTTAATGGGTGATATATTTGATCTTTTAATTTATGAAGTAAAGGCCACGCATGATTTTGCAAAAGCTTATATAGACTTACTTGAAGAACTTGCGTATGAAATTGAAATCATTTATTTAGAAGGTAATCATGATTTTAATTTAGCTAAATTTTTTAAAAAAGTGAAAGTTTTTAGTATAAAACAACAACCCTTGCTTTGCGAATTTCAAGATAAAACCTTAGTAAAATTAGCCCATGGGGATATTTTTTTAAAACCTTTTTTGCAGTTTTGCTTAAAAAGTTTGAGAAATCATTATTTGCTACTTTTTTTAAATTTTTTAAATGTTATTAGTAAAGAAAGAATTACTCAAAAAATTCTAAAAAATCAAAACAAAAAACAACATATTAGAAAAATTCCCCATTTTTCTGCTTTAGTAAAAGAGCGTTTAAAGCACTATAATATAGGCTTTGTAATAGAAGGTCATTATCATCAAGATGTATTTTTAAAAAATGAAGATATAAAATATCTAAATTTAGCTACTTTTGCATACAAGGAAAGTTTTTTTATAGTAAAATATGAGCCAGAAATCAGATTTCACAAAATAGAACTTAAGGAGGCATAATGTTTGATGAGAATGTCGTTAAAACAGGTTCAAATGAAATGGAACTTGTTGATTTTCGCATCTTTAAGCAAGGCCACGATAAAGTCTATGAGGGAATTTATGGTGTAAATGTTTCTAAGGTTAGAGAAATCATTAAAATTCCTTTTTTGACTGAAATTCCAGGAGTACCTGAATATGTAGAAGGTATTTTTGATCTTCGTGGCGTGGTGATTCCTGTAATCAACCTAGCAAAATGGATGCAAATTCAAGAACCAGAAATGACAAATATAAAACCTAGAGTTATCATTACTGAATTTAGTAATGTTTTAATCGGTTTTATTGTCCATGAGGCGAAAAGAATTCGTAGAATTAACTGGAAAAATATTGAGCCAGCTACTTTTGCAACAAGTGCGGGTAGTTTAGATAAGGGTAAAATTACTGGTGTAACTAAGATCGAAGGAGATGAGGTTTTACTTATCCTAGATTTAGAAAGTATAGTGCAAGAACTTGGAATTTATACCCCGCAAACTGATATTGACGATGATAAAATTCAAAAAATCGAAGGTATGGCTTTAGCACTTGATGATAGTTCAACTGCAAGAAAGCTTGTTAAAGATTTATTAAATAAAATTGGTCTTAAAGTAATTGAAGCTAAAGATGGTGTTGAAGGTTTACATAAACTAGAAGAGCTTTATAGTACTTATGGCAGTGATTTAAATAAACATTTAAAAATTATTGTAAGTGATGTTGAAATGCCACAAATGGATGGATTCCATTTTGCAGCAAAAGTTAGAGATGATGAGAGATTTAAAAATATTCCTATCGTATTTAACTCTTCTTTATCAAATGAATTTATGAGTGATAAAGGTGTTAAAGAAGCAGGTGGAGATGGGTATTTAGTTAAATTTAATGCAAGTGATTTCTTTGCTGAAATTTCTCGTATCATAGCAAAACATGAAAAAGGTGAGGAGTAAAAATGGAAGATATTCAAGAAATACTTGAGGATTTTTTAGTTGAAGCCTTTGAATTAGTCGAGCAAATTGATCATGATTTGGTTGAATTAGAAGCAAATCCTGAAGATTTAGAATTATTAAATAGAATTTTCCGCGTTGCGCATACTGTTAAAGGATCGTCAAGCTTTTTAAATTTTGATGTTTTAACAAAACTTACTCATCATATGGAAGATGTTTTAAATAAAGCAAGACATAATGAGCTTAAAATTACTCCTGAAGTAATGGATGTAGTTTTAGAATCTATTGATATGATGAAAACTTTATTAAATTCTATTAGAGATAATGGAAATGATACAGCAATCGGACTTGATATAGCTCCAATTTGTGCAAGATTAACCGCAATTTCAGAAGGAGAAAGTTTAGAATCAATTACTCCGACTAAGGCTGAAGAGCCAAAAGAAGAAGTTAAAGAAGAGCCAAAAGCTGAAGAACCTGAAGTTGATGTAAATAAACTTAGTGATGATGAAGTTGAAGCTGAAATTGAAAGACTTTTAAAAGTAAGAAAAGCTGAAGATCAAGCAAGACGCGCTGAAAAGAAAAAAACTCAAGAATCAACTCCAACTCCAAGTAAGCCAGCTCCACAGGCACAAAATGCAGCAGCTGAGAAAAAGGTCCCTGCAGCAGGTGGTGGAAGCAGTGGTGCAAATATGGATCAAACAATTAGGGTTGAAGTTAAAAGACTTGATCATTTAATGAACTTAATTGGTGAGCTTGTATTAGGTAAAAACCGCTTGTTAAAAATTTATGATGATGTTGAAGAAAGATATGATGGAGAAAAATTCTTAGAAGAATTAAATCAAGTTGTTTCTCAACTTAGTATTGTCACTACAGATATTCAACTTGCGGTTATGAAAACAAGAATGCAACCTATTGCGAAAGTATTTAATAAATTCCCAAGAGTTGTGCGTGATTTAGGCCGTGAACTTGGTAAACAAATGGAGCTTGAAATTTCAGGGGAAGAAACTGAACTTGATAAGTCTATTGTAGAAGAAATTGGCGATCCTATTATGCATATGATTAGAAATTCTTGTGATCATGGTATAGAAGATCCAGCAACGCGTATAGCTAATGGTAAACCAGAAAAAGGAACGGTTAATCTTAAAGCATATAATGAAGGAAATCATATCGTTGTTGAAATTGCCGATGATGGTAAAGGTTTAGATGCTGATGTGTTAAAATCAAAAGCAATAGAGAAAAACTTAATCACAGAGCGTGAAGCTGATCAAATGAGTGATAAAGAAGCATTTGCATTGATTTTCAAACCAGGTTTTTCAACCGCTGCAAAAATCACCAATGTTTCAGGGCGTGGTGTTGGAATGGATGTTGTTAAAACTAATATTGAAAAATTAAATGGTGTGATTGAAATCGATAGTGAGCTTGGAAAAGGCACTGTGATGAAGCTTAAAATTCCACTTACTTTGGCGATTATTCAATCTTTACTTGTGGGAACTCAAGAAGAATTTTATGCTATTCCACTTGCAAGTGTTCTTGAAACAGTTAGAGTGCCAATTGATGATATTTATACCATTGAAGGTAAAAATGTACTTCGCTTAAGAGATGAGGTTTTATCTTTAGTAAGACTTTCGGATGTATTTGGCGTAAAACAAGTGCTTGAAAATACTGATCAAACTTATGTAGTTGTTATAGGTGTGGCAGAAAGTAAGCTTGGTATTATAGTAGATACTTTAGTAGGTCAAGAAGAAATTGTTATCAAGTCTATGGGTGAGTATTTGCAAAATATCCAAGGTATAGCAGGAGCAACTATCCGTGGTGATGGTAGAGTAACTTTGATTATCGATGTTGCTGCTATGATGGATATAGCTAAAGAAATTAAAGTTGATATTAAAGCACAAATTGAATCACAATCTAAAAAAACAACTAAAGAAAAACCAAGTGATTATACAGTGCTTATAGTGGATGATTCTAAAATGGATAGAAATATCATGCAAAAATCATTAGAGCCACTAGGTGTAAGTATTATAGAAGCAACTAATGGTGTTGAAGCATTAAATACAATTAAATCAGGCGAGCATGATATTGATGCTGTGTTGATTGATATTGAAATGCCAAGAATGGATGGTTATACCTTAGCAGGTGAAATTAGAAAATATTCTAAATATAAAAACCTCCCACTTGTTGCAGTAACTTCAAGAACTAGTAAATCAGACCGCTTAAGAGGTGTGGAAGTAGGAATGACTGAGTATATTACTAAGCCTTACTCTCCAGAGTACTTAGAAAATGTAGTTAGAAAAAATTTAAAACTAGGATAAGAAGATGAATGATAAATTAAACCAGGTTTTGCAAAAACAACAAGCGCAAATTGCAGAACCTGATGTAGATAAAGAAGAGGATATTATTCAGCTTGTTGGCTTTGTGGTAGGAGATGAGGAATATGCTATTCCAATTCTTAATATCCAAGAAATTATTAAACCTATAGAATATACTAGGGTTCCAAGTGTGCCTGATTATGTTTTAGGTGTGTTTAATATGAGGGGTAATGTTATGCCTTTGATTGATCTTGCTAAAAGATTTAATCAAGGTAGTTCTAAAATGACTCCTCAAACAAGATATATTGTTTTAAAAGGTATAGCAAATGGCAATCAAACTCCTGCAGGTAATGCAGGTTTTGTGATAGATAGATTAACAGAAGCTATTAAAATTCACAGAAGTAGGATTGATCCACCACCTGAAACTTTACTAAAAGAAAAAGGTATGATTTTTGGTATAGGCAAAAGAGAAGAAAATATCTTGACTATATTGAAAGCTGAAGCTTTATTAAAGCGTGAGTTTTAATGATAAAGCTTTGTGCCTTTGACTTTGATTCTACGCTAATGGATGGGGAAACTATCGATATTTTAGCACAAGAATATAATGTTGGTGATGCTGTAAAAGCAATCACCAACAAAGCAATGAATGGTGAGCTTGATTTTTTTGAAAGCTTAAGTTCTAGAGTAGCTTTGCTTGAAGGTATGCCTATAGAACAGGTAAAGAAATGCTGTGAAAATTTACCTTTGATGAATGGCGCTAAAGAATTATGTGAATATTTAAAAAGTAAGAATATAAAAATAATCGTTTTTAGTGGTGGATTTCACGAAGGAATTGATTTAATACAAAATAAACTTCATTTTGATTTTGGTTTTGCTAACTTTTTACATAGTAAAAATGGTTTTTTAACAGGAAAAGTTGGCGGAGAAATTATGTTTAATAACTCAAAAGGTATTATACTACAAAGACTTAAGAAATTTTTAAATTTAAAAACAGAAGAAATTATGTGTGTAGGCGATGGAGCTAATGATATTTCTATGTTTAAAGAATGTGGATTAAAAATAGCTTTTTGTGCCAAAGAAATTTTAAAATCTCATGCAGATATTTGTATAGATAAGAAAGATTTAAAAGAAATAATAAAGGCAATACAATGAAAAAATTTTCACTATGGTGTGATTTTATAGAAAATGAATTTTTAGATTATGAATTTTTAGATTTAATTTACTCAAAAACAATCAATGGTGCTACCTCAAATCCTGCTATTTTTAAAAATGCGATTTTAAACTCAGCTATTTATAAAGAAAAAATCAAAAAATCAAATCTTAAAGATAAAAAAGCTTTATATGAGTATCTTGCGATAGAAGATATAGCTAAGGCTGCGGATAAATTAGCTATTAATTATTATGAAAATAATGATGGTTTTATTAGTATTGAAATTGACCCAAGATTAAAAGATAATACTAGCCTATCTTTGGCCGAAGCAAAAAGATTATACATGCAAATTGTAAAAGAAAATGTGATGATGAAAATTCCTGCTACAGAAGCTTCTTATGAAGTAATGCAAGAATTAATGAAAAATGGTATTAATGTTAACGCTACTTTGATTTTTGATTTTGAGCAAACTAAAAAATGCTTTGAAGCTTTAAATTTAGGTTTAAAAGAATTTAGAAAAAATAATACCACAGCTAAAAAAGAGCCTCGAGCAGTTATTAGTATTTTTGTAAGCCGTTTTGATAGATTATTAAATAATCAAGTTTTAGATAAAAATTATATAGGAATTCTTACTGCAACAAAGGCTTATAATTATATCATTAAACAAAATGAAACAAATATTAGAGCTTTATTTGCAAGTACAGGTGTTAAGGGTGATGATTTAGAAAAAGATTATTATATTAAAGAATTACTCTATGATAAAGCTATTAATACTGCACCACTAGATGCTATTAAGGCTTTTAAAGGTAAGCAAATTATATTTAAAGAGCCTTTGAAAGATGAATGTATAGAGAAAAAATTAAATGCAAATATTTCAAAAGATGCTTTAAGTAAAGCTTGTAAAGATTTGCTTGATGATGGTTTGGAGCAATTTTGCATAGCTTATGAAGATATTTTAAAATCTTTATAAACTTATTTGGCTATAATTAGCGTTTATTTTTTTAGAAAGGAAACAGATGTTAGAAGGTATCGTTAGAGAGAGTATCGGTAGAAAAGCTGCTAAAGCTTTAAAAAGAGATGGTTATCTAATCGCAAACATCTACGGAAAAGGATTAGAAAACATCAATGCTGCTTTTAAAGTAAATGAATTTATTAAAGAAGTACGCAAAAAAACTACTTTAGCTTTTGATGTAAAAGTAGCAGATAAAGTATTAAATGTTGTGGTAGTTGATTATCAAAAAGATCCTGTAACTGCAGAATTAAAACACGTAGATTTAAAAGTAGCACAAAAAGGTGTTATTTCTAAATATATGGTTCCTGTAAAGATTGTAGGAACAGCTATGGGTCTTAAAAATAAAGGTGTTTTAATCCAATCAAAAAGAAGATTGAAAGTAAAATGTGCAGCTGAAAACTTACCAAATTATTTTGAATTAGATGTAACTAAACTTGATGTTGGTGATGCACTTTTAATCCGCGATGTAGTTGTACCTGAGGGTGTAACTATGGTTGATGCTGATAGAGTAGCTGTAGTTGGCGTAGAAAAAGCAAGATAAAATGACCTTAGTCGTAGGACTTGGTAATATAGGAGAACAATACGCCCAAACCCGTCACAATGTAGGGTTTATGCTAATTGACTTAATTTTGAAAGATTTGCAAACAGCAAAGCTTTCAAATGCCAAATTTAAAGGAGAGCTTTTTAAAGGCTCTTCTACTCTTTTTTTAAAACCTTCCACTTATATGAATTTATCAGGAGAAAGTGTAAAAGCTGTTAGTGAATATTATAAATGTGATAGAATCATTGTAATCCATGATGATATAGATTTAAATTTGGGTGCATTGAAATTTAAAATGGGTGGATCAAGCGGTGGACATAATGGGCTTAAAAGTATAGATAATCTTTGTGGCAATGCTTATGAGAGGGTACGCATAGGAGTAGGAAAAGGACAAGATGTAATTTCTCATGTTTTGGGAAAATTTAAACAAGAAGAACAAGAAAGTTTAACTAAGGTTTTAGAACATAGCAAAAAAGCTTTACTTGAGCTTTTAAATTCTGATATAGAAAAAATCGCTTCAAAATATTCTTTAAAAAGTTAAACGATGAGTATATTTTTTCGCTATATTTCATCTTTGTATTTAAAATCATTTTTTATTTTATTTTTTTCTTTGACTTTTTTCTTCGTAGCGATTGATTTTTTACTCAATTTCAATAGACTGCCAAAAAGTGCAAATTTAGAGCTTTTGTATATATTTTTCTTAACATGTTCAGCAGCTTCTTATATACTACCTTTAGCTATAGTCCTTGCTTTGGTTTTATGTATTTTTAATATGATACGCTCGAATGAATTTGTTAGCTTGTATGCTTTGGGTTTAAGTAAAAATCAAGTGATTTTTTATCCTTTTTTATGGGCTATGTTTTTTTGTTGTGTTTATGTAGGACTTAATTTTAGCGCCTTTGCTTATGCAGATGAATATAAAAGTAATATTCTCAAGCGTGGCGTTGTAGATAGAGAGGGTGGGGAAGTTTTGATTAAATATAATGATAAATTTATTTATATACAAAAAACAAGTTCTCAAACCTTATATAATATAAAAATCTTTGATGTAAAAAATTTAGACATTCAAAGCACAATCCATGCAAAAACTGCTAAATTTGATGGAGATTCTTGGAACTTAAATGACGCTAAAGCTACTAATGTACCACAAAATTTGATTGTTTCAAAAGAGGGTTTAAGCGTAGAAGAATTTAAAAATATCAAAGGCTTAGAAGACTTTTCTCCAAAAATCTTAGAAAGAATTTCTTTAGTAGAGAGCAATCCTTCTTATTCTATTTTAGACGCGCTAGAAAGTATGGCAATTTTTGCAAAACAAAATATTTCTACTAATACACTTAGAACAAGTTTATATTCTTTAGTTCTTACACCATTTTTTGCGCCATTTTTAATGCTTATTGTGTATTATTATTTTCCTTTAACAGCAAGATTTTTTAATCTCGCACTTTTAGCTTTTGTGTTTTTTGTGTGCATACTTTTAGTTTGGGGTTTGTTGTTTTTATTAACAAGATTGAGTGAAAATGAAATTTTACTTCCAGAGCTTGGTATAATGCTACCAGTATTTATTTTAATAAGTATAGGAAGTTTTTATTATTTTAAACACAAATAACTACAAGTGAGGTTTTTATGGATTATTTAAAACTAGCAAAGGAATACAACACACCATTTTATATTTATGATTTTGATAAAATTAAAGAGCGTTTTACAATGTTAAAAGATGCTTTTAAGGCAAGAAAATCACAAATTTTTTATGCAGTCAAAGCAAATTCTAATTTAAGTGTTTTAAAGCTTTTAGCTTCTTTAGATAGTGGGTTTGATTGTGTTAGTGCGGGTGAGATTTATAGAGCTTTAAAAGCAGGGGCTAAAAATTATAAAATTATTTTTAGCGGGGTAGGTAAAAGTGCTGATGAATTAAAATATGCCTTAGAGCAAAACATACTTTATGTAAATTTAGAAAGTTATGAAGAAATGCTTCTTTTGGAGCAAATTGCTAAAGAAAGTCAAAAGATAGCTCGTATAAGCATAAGGGTAAATCCAAATGTAGATGCTAAAACACATCCTTATATTTCTACAGGTTTGCATGAAAATAAATTTGGTGTAGATATAGAAAGTGCTAAAAAAATGTATCTTTATGCTAAAAACTCACAATTTTTAGAGCCAGTTGGAGTGCATTTTCACATAGGTTCACAAATTCTTGATATAAGTAGTATCCATGAGGCCTCAGCGATTGTTGCAAAATTAGTAAAAGAACTTTTAGTTTTGAAAATTAATATTAAATTCTTTGATATAGGCGGGGGTTTAGGAGTTTGTTATAAAGATGAACAAGAGCCAAATTTATATGATTATGCTCAAGGAATTCTAGCAAGTTTGCAAGGTCTTGATGTGTGTATAGGTATGGAACCTGGCAGGTTTTTGGTAGCAAATGCAGGCGAGTTTGTTACTAAAGTTTTATATGAAAAATTTAATGATAAAAAGCGTTTTGTGATTATTGATGGGGCGATGAATGATTTATTGCGTCCAAGTTTATATAGTGCTTATCATGAAATCAAGCTTTTGAGTGAAAATAAAGAAGAAAGCCTTTGTGATATTGTTGGTGGGGTTTGTGAGAGTGGAGATTTTTTAGCTAAAGATAGAAAGCTAGCTAAAACAAAAGCAGGAGATTTGATCATAGTTAAAAGCGCAGGTGCATATGGTTTTAGCATGAGTAGTAATTACAATACTCGTAATAGAGTATGTGAGCTAGCTTGTGAAAATGGCAAGGTAAGAATGATTAGAAAAAGAGAAAGTTATGAGGATCAAATTGCTTTAGAGCTTGATTTTTTAAAGGATTAAAATGTTGTTTTTAGATGTGCAAGGAACTTTGATTTCAGATCATGATAAAAGTCCTATAAATGGTGCTTTAGAACTCATTAAATCTTTAAATAAAGAAAAAATTCCTTATGTAATTATTACTAATAATACCAAAAAATTAGATTTTTTAAATTATTTGCAAAATTTGGGTTTTGAAATTAATGAAAAGGTTTATATTGATCCTTTTTGTGTTTTAAAAGATTATTTAAAACCTTGTAAAATAGCAGCTTTTGGGGCAAAAGAATTTTTAGATTCACTTCAAGAGTTAGGTTATGAGCTTGATTATAAAAATCCAAAAGCATTTTTACTAGCAAGTTATGATGATTTTAAATTTCAAGATTTTGCTAATATGATAGAGTATATTAAAGATGGCGTGCAAGCTATAGCAATGCATGAGGGTAGTATTTATAAGAAAAACTCAAGGCTTTATCCAGGCGTTGGAAGCATCATGTCTATGCTTAAAAATGCATGCGAGTTTGATTATAAAGTGATAGGAAAACCTAGTAAGGCTTTTTATGAAAGTGCTTTAAAATTATTAAAACAGCAAGATTGTAATGTGAGTTTTAAAAAGACTTTGATTATTAGTGATGATTTTAAAGGCGATTTGCTCGGTGCTTATGAGCTTGGTATGCAAACAGGCTTAGTTTTAAGTGGTAAAATTTCTAACACTCAAGGTCTTGATACAACTAAACTTAATTTTGTATATGATAGTATTAAGGATTACTACATATCGAGGTTTAAATGAAAGATATAGAAAAATTACGCAATAAAATCGATACTATCGATGATAAAATTTTGGCTTTGCTTAATGAAAGAATGCTTCATGTTAAAGATATAGGAGTTATTAAACAAAATTTAGGTGGAAGTATTTATAGACCTGAGCGTGAAAGAGCTATTATAAATAGACTTAAAAATTATAATCATGGTTTATTAGATCAAAATGCAATCGAAGCAATTTACCAAGAAATTTTTGCTGTATCAAGAAATTTAGAAATGCCTCAAAGCATAGCTTATTTAGGGCCTGAAGGAAGTTATACGCATCAAGTAGCAAGAACGCGTTTTGGTGCTATGAGTCGTTATACTCCACTTGCAAATATAGAAGATGTTTTTAAAGAATTAGCTCACAAAGAAGCAAAATATGGAGTAGTACCTATAGAAAATAATACAGCAGGTGCAGTGGGTGTGACGCTTGATTGTCTTGGAAAATATGAAGATGTAAAGATTTTTGCTGAAATTTATATGGACATTCATCATTCTTTTGTAAGTATGAGTGAAAATTTAAAAGATATTAAACGCATATATTCTCATCCACAAGGCTATAATCAATGTAGAAATTTTTTAGAAAGTCATGATTTAAGTGAAGTAGAATTTGTAGCAAGCAAATCCACAGCTCATGCGGCTTACTTAGCTTCTCAAGATGTTACTTCAGCTGCGATTTGCTCTAAAATTGCAGCAAAACTTTATAATGTACCTATATTATTTGAAACGATTGAGGATAATTTGGCAAATCGTACTAGGTTTTTGATTTTAAGTGATATAAAAATACCTCAAATGCCTCATTGTAAAACTTCTATCTTAGCACTTGCTGCACACAAACCAGGTGGGCTTAGCGATTTGTTGTATGAGTTTAAAAAAGAGGGGATAAATTTAACAAAACTTGAATCACGCCCTATAAAAACAAGAGAATTTGTGCATAGTTTTTATATAGATTTTGAAGGACATATTGATGATGAAAATGTCCAAAGAGTATTAAAAAAAGCTGAGCATATAAAATGGCTTGGATCATATTTATCAGGAGAAAGCAATGAAATTTAATCCTTTTTTAGAAGCTATTAAAACTTATGAAAGTGGCAAGGATATGGATTTAATTGCTAAAGAATATAGCTTAAAAGAAGTTATTAAACTAGCAAGTAATGAAAATCCTTATGGCACAAGTAAAAAGGCTAAAGAAGCCATCATAAATAATGCACATTTAGCTCATTTATATCCTGATGATACTATGAGTGAATTAAAACAAGCTTTAGCACAAAAATATGATATTTTAAAAGAAAATCTCATCATAGGTAGTGGGAGTGATCAAATTATAGAATATATAGCGCATGCAAAACTTGATCATTCTAAGGCTTATTTACAATGCGGGGTTAGCTTTGCTATGTATGAAATTTATGCAAAACAACTAGGAGTTAAGGTTTATAAAACCCCAAGTTTAACCCATGATTTAAATGAGTTATATGAGTTATATCAAAAGCATAAAAATGAAATTAAAGTAATCTTTTTATGCTTGCCAAATAATCCTTTAGGTGAGTGTTTAGACGCAAGTGCGGTTTTTGAGTTTTTAGAGAAAATTGATGAGGATTGTTTGGTAGCTATTGATGGAGCTTATAATGAATTTGCTTCGTTTAAAGATAGCAAAAAACATATCAACCCTAAGGAATTAATCCATAAATTTCAAAATGCAGTATATCTAGGAACCTTTTCTAAGCTTTATGGTTTGGGTGGTATGAGAGTGGGTTATGGTATAGCTTGCAAGGAAATTATCAATGCATTTTATAAATTACGAGCACCTTTTAATGTGACTAATTTGAGTTTAAAAGCTGCTGTTGCTGCGTTAGATGATGATGAGTTTGTGCAAAAAACTTTGGAAAATAATTTTTCACAAATGAAACTTTATGAAGATTTTGCTAAAAATTATAAAATTCAATACATTCCAAGCTATACAAATTTTATTACCTATTTTTTTGGTGAAAAAAATAGCACAGATTTATCTGAAAAACTGCTTAAAAACGGTATAATAATAAGAAATTTACAAAGTTATGGTTTAAATGCTGTGCGTATAAGTATAGGTACAGAGTATGAAAATTCAAGGTTTTTTGAAGAGTTTTCTAAAAATTTTTAGTTTGTAGGAAATAAATGGATTATAAAACTATACTGCACCAAGTAGGTCAGCTTTATCAAAATTTAAGTTTAAGACAGCGTATTATCATTGCTGCTTCTATTGTTGTTGTAGTTGGATTTTTAGTATTTTTAACCCTTTTTAGAAGTGGTTCTACAGTGGCTAGTGAGGCTGGATATTCAGTATTATTTGAAAATGCTAATACTAGTGATTCGGCGATGATAGTAACTCAACTTGAAAAAAGTGGGGTTCCTTATATTTTGCGCAATGAAGGGACTATTTTAGTTCCTAATGAACAAGTGTATAAACAGCGTTTAGCTATTGCTTCTGCAGGATTATTGCCAAAAGATAATAAAGTAGGTTTTGAGCTTTTTGATAAACAAGAATTTGGCGCAACAGAAGCTGAACAAAAGGTAAAATACCAAAGAGCATTAGAAGGTGAGCTTGCTAGAACGATTGAAAGTTTAGAGCCTATTCATAGTGCTACGGTGCATATTGCTTTTGCTAAAGATACGCTTTTTACACAACAACAAGTTCCACCAACTGCTTCAGTAGCTTTGACTATAAAAGAAGGCTTAAAGCTTAATAAAAAGCAAATTATGGGGATTAAAAACTTAATTGCTTCCTCAGTGACAAAACTTACTCCTGAAAATGTAAAAATCATGGATCAAAAAGGTATTCCTTTAGATGATGAGGGTGCTTTTGAAAGTGATTTAATCGCTGCTCAAATTAAATATAAAAGAGATCAAGAGTATGAATTAGAGCAAAAAATTGTTGCTTCTATTGCTCCATTTGCAGGTGGCTATGATAGGGTGGTAGCAAAGGTTAGTATTGATTATGATTTTTCTAAAGAAGAATCACAAAGTGAAGTGTATGATCCAAATACCGTTGTGCGTAGTGAACAAACCTTGGAAGAGCATAGAGAAGGCTATAAAGATAAAGAAATTCAAGGTGTACCAGGTGCTGTTTCAAACATCGGTCCTGTGGAAGGTTTGGATGATAAAGGTGCGCGCGAGGTTTATACTAAAAATCAAACTACAACTAATAATGAAATTTCTAAAAAAATTACCAACACCACTAAGCAATTTGCAACCATTAAAAGAATTTCTGCAGCTGTTGTGGTAGATGGAAAGTATAAAGTAATTACTGATGATCAGGGAAATATTACTAATGAATATATTCCTTTGAGTGATAAAGAAATTAAAGCGATTGAAAATCTTACTAAAGGTGCCATAGGATTTAATCTTGCTAGAGGTGATGCGGTTGAAGTAAATAATTTGGAATTTCATAGAACAGCTAAAGTTGAAAATAAGGTTCAAACTTTTTATTCAAGATTTGTCGAGCCTTTTATTCCACCTGTTAAGTATGTATTTGCCGCGATTTTGCTTTTTATCTTTTACAAAAAAGTTATTGTGCCATTTTCTCAAAAAATGCTTGCAGATATTAGACTTGAAGAAGAGATGGAAGGTAAGGATGGGCAGATTATTGATGAGGCTGAAGATGCTATTGAAAAATTCAATGCTGCTCGTAGAAAAGTTGAAGAACAGCTTGGTTTTGGAGATAGTTTTGATGAGGATGCATTACAATATGATGTTTTACTTGAAAAATTAAGAGCAGTAGCTAATGAAAAAGGCGAAGAAGTGGCATTGTTGCTACAAAAACTTGTTGAAAATGAAGCTGAATTTGGTGAGAAGGATATCTAATGATAAAGCTTAGTGAAGAACAAAAAATGGTCTATGATGACCTTTCTATGCCAGAAAAGGTTGCCATATTTTTAATCCAACTTGGAGAAGATGTAACGACAGTTTTATTTTCTCATATGGATATTAATGTCATCACTGAAATTTCTCGCTATATTGCTTTAGCAAAAAATGTTGATAAGCCAGTTGCTACTGCTGTACTTGAGGAATTTTATACTTTATTACAATCAAATCAATACTTAAAAAGTGGTGGTTTGGAATATGCAAAAGAAATTTTATTTAGAACTTTTGGTCCTGAAATTGCCAATAAAATTTTGGAAAAACTTACCAAAAGTATGGAAAATAATCAAAATTTTGCTTATCTTTCACAAATTAAACCACAACAACTTGCAGACTTTATCATTAAAGAACACCCGCAAACTATAGCTTTGATTTTAGCTCATATGGATACTACTCAAGCTGCTGAAACTTTGGAATATTTTAGCGATGAATTAAGAGCTGAAGTTGTAATAAGAATGGCAAATCTTGGAGATATATCTCCTTCAATTATCAAAAGAGTATCTGCTGTGCTTGAAAGTAAGCTTGAAAGTCTTACTTCTTATAAAGTTGAAGTGGGTGGTCCAAGAGCAGTTGCTGAAGTGCTTAATCGCTTGGGTCAAAAAGCCTCTAAAACAACACTTTCTTATATTGAGCAAAGTGATGAAAAACTTGCTACAACCATTAAAGATTTAATGTTTACCTTTGATGATATTTCTCAACTTAGTACTAATGCGATTAGAGAAGTTTTAAAAGCTGCTGACAAGCGTGATTTGATGATAGGTTTAAAGGGCGCAAGTGAGGATTTAAAACAAAAATTTATGTCCAATATGTCTACGCGCGCTGCTGAAGCTTTTGTAGAAGAAATGGGCTTTTTGGGTGCTGTGCGTGTTAAAGATGTAGAAGAAGCACAAAGAAAAGTTGTAGAAGTGGTGCAAAAACTTGCAGAACAAGGTCTTATCCAAGTGGGTGAGGCTGATGAGATGATAGAGTAAGATTATGGCAAAATTAACCAATGTAATTTCACCTGAAAATATTTCTGCTCATGTAGTTGAGGGTTATCATTTTAAAGTTATGAGTGAAATGCCCTCTAGTGAAGAACAAAAACAAGAAGAAATTCAAACTATAAATCAAGTCTCTCCCGTCCAAAACACACAACAAGCAGTAGAAAATCAAACAATAGAAGCTACTCCACAAGCCCCACAACCACAAATTCAACCTGATTTTGTTGAAGATTTACTTAAAAAAACTGATGAAATGTCAGGAAATATCATTAAGTTGCAAATGCAGATAGAAAGCCAAGAGGCTGAATTTAACAATCGTTTAAACACAGAATTAGAACATGCAAAGGAAAAATTTACTAAAGAAGGTTATGAACAAGCACAAAAGAATTTTGAAAGTGAATTAGAAGCCTTGAAGGAAAAATACTTAAAAAGCGTAGAAAAGCTTGAAAATACAGTGCAAAATTTAAATGAGTTTTTATCTAAAAATGAAAAAGAATTAGCCGATACAGCTGTAATTATTGCAAAAGAAGTGATTGCAAAAGAGCTCGAAGAAAATTCATCACTTATAGCATTAAATTTAGCAAAAGAACTTATGAGTGAACTTAAAAATGCTACTAAAATAGAATTAAAGTTAAGTCCTGATGATTTTGAATATGTAAAAACACACTTGCAAGAACAAAGCAATATTAAATTTAGTCTTGATGATGCGATTAATAAGGGAAGTATTTTAATATTAAGTGATGCGGGTAATATAGAGTCAAACCTTAACAATCGTTTGCAAAAAATCAAAAACATGGTTAATGAATGATAGATTTAAATAACTTAAATATTAAAAATATGCAAATTAAAGAACTGGAAAATTTAGCTAGTAATTTGCGTGAAGTTATCATAGATACAGTGAGTAAAAATGGTGGACATTTAAGTTCAAATTTAGGTGTAGTTGAACTTAGTATAGGAATGCATTATGTTTTTGATGTGCGAAAAGATCCTTTTATTTTTGATGTTTCACACCAATCTTATCCACATAAGCTTTTAAGTGGTAAGATAGATAATTTTCATACTTTAAGACAATTTAATGGCTTGAGTGGATATACAAAGCCTGATGAGGGGGATTATTTTGTAGCAGGACATTCAAGCACTTCTATATCTTTGGCAGTTGGAGCTTGTAAGGCTATAAGATTAAAAAAAGAAGATCGCTTACCTGTTGTATTAATAGGTGATGGAGCGTTAAGTGCAGGTATGGCTTATGAAGCTTTAAACGAGCTTGGTGATAGAGAATATCCTTGTGTGATTATTTTAAATGATAATGAAATGAGTATTTCAAGGCCAATTGGAGCTATTTCAAAATACCTTTCTCAAGCAATGGCAACGCAGTTCTATCAAAAATTTAAAAAACGCATAGAAAATCTTTTAGAGTATTTTCCTCAAGGCGCATCTTATATGGCAAAGCGTTTCGAAGAGGGTTTAAGACTTATTACACCTGGACTCTTATTTGAAGAATTAGGACTTGAATATATAGGGCCTATTGATGGACATAATTTAAATGAAGTTATAAATGCGCTAAATCAAGCTAAAGCTATGAATAAACCTTGTGTAGTGCATGCGCAAACTATCAAAGGCAAAGGTTATACATTAGCTGAAGGTAAAAATGCTAAATGGCATGGAGTAGGTGCTTTTGATAGAAGTAGCGGAGAGAGTTTAAAGGCTAATATGAACAAAAAAAGTGCGACAGAAATTTTTTCAAATACACTTTTAAATTTAGCTCAAAAATATGAAAATATAGTAGGTGTAACTGCTGCTATGCCAAGTGGAACTGGAATAGATAAGCTAATGGAAAAATATCCTGAGCGTTTTTGGGATGTAGCAATTGCAGAACAACATGCAGTTACTTCTATGGCAGCTATGGCTAAAGAAGGTTTTAAGCCTTTTATAGCAATTTATAGCACTTTCATGCAAAGAGCTTATGATCAAGTTATCCATGATTGTGCTATTATGAATTTAAATGTAGTTATTGCTATGGATAGAGCTGGCATAGTAGGAGAAGATGGGGAAACTCATCAAGGTGCTTTTGATGTTAGTTTTTTAAGTGCTATACCAAATATTACTTTAGCGGCTCCAAGAGATGAGGCTATGATGGAAAAAATTATGGAGTATGCTTATTTTCATCAAGGTGTTTTTGCTTTTCGTTATCCTAGAGGTAATTTTTTATTAGATGAAAATTTTAATCCATGTGAGATAAAACTTGCAAAAGCTCAAATTTTATCTAAAACACAAAGCGATAAAGTATTTTTAGGTTTTGGTCAGGGTGTGGCTAAGGCAAAACTAGCTTTAGATAAACTTGGTTTAGATTATGCAAGCTTAATAGATTTGATTTTTGCAAAACCTTTAGATGAAGAGCTTTTAAAAGAATTGGCAAAAGATACAAAAACTTGGTTTGTTTTTTCAGATAGTGCTAAGATAGGTGGAGTGGGAAGTTTGATTACAACTTTCTTGCAAAAAGAAAACCTTTATCATATAAAACTAGTAAGTTTTGAATTTGAAGATCAATTTATAACTCATGGTAAAACAAATGAAGTAGAAAAATTTCTAGAAATTGATGTTGAATCTTTGTGTAAAAAGATTAAAATTTATTAAAAGATAAAAAATATCCTTTAATATAATCATTTTTTTATAAAAAAAGCGTTATACTATATAAAAAATATCGGAGAATTAATAATGGAACTTATTCAATTGCTTAAAAATTGTGATTTAAAAGCTACTCCTCAAAGACTTTGTATTTTAAAAATTTTAAAACGCCATGAACATCCTAATATAGAATCTTTATACGAAAGCATTAAGGAAGAATATCCTTCTATCTCTTTAGCTACAGTGTATAAAAATTTAAATACTTTAAAAGAACAAGGTTTGGTTGTAGAAATCAACACTCCAAATCAAAAAACTTGTTATGATATTTACGAATATCCTCATATACATGTAATTTGTAGCAAATGCAATCATATAGAAGATGTATGTTATGAAGATAGTGGGATAAATAAATACCAAGAAGATCTTGAGAAAAAAATTGGCAATATCATTGATTATCTTGGCGTATTTGCTTATGTGAATGGTTGTAAAGCTTGTAAAAAATAAAATGGTTTGTGAAGTCCAAAGACGCTTTTTACTCAAAAATGATGACTTTATAAAAATTTTAAAAGAAGAAAAAATTATATATTCTAAGGATAAAATACGCGTTTTCTTTACGCGTATAAGTCCTTTTTGTGATGTTAAATATAAAAAATTTAATAAAAATTATTATCGATTTTCACTTTATAAACTGCATGATATTTTAGATAAAAAAAATCATAAACTTTCTAAAAAAGAATTTAAACAGCAAAGTAAAAAACTTATAGGAAGTGTTATTAAGAAAACTAGAATTAGTTTTGAGATTAATAGTGCTCGATTTTTACTTTATAAGTTTAAAAATAATCTGCAAGATTTGGTCATTTTGAAAGTTGTTTTTCCTACTTTTGAAAAAGCAAAGCAATTTAATTTACCTCACTTTTTTAAAAGCTATAAAGAGATTTCAGATGATGAAAATTTCTACAGCAAAAATTTAGCATTATATGGAGATTTTTCTAAAATTTTTGATAGTGCTAGATGTATTAAAATTTTAGATAAGCAAGAAGATATTAGCTTACATTTTCCAAATCAAATTCAAAGTTTTGAAGCGGGTAAAATTTTACTTTTTGTGCTTTTAAAAAGATTAAAAAATGACAGATTGAATTTTTTACAAAAATTAAATTTTGAAAGTTTTGAGCAATTTTTTGCAAGTCTTAGGCAAATATGCATTTTCTTTGAGCTTTTTAGCACTCTTTTTGAAAAGAGTATTCAAAATAAACTTCAAGATTATATTTTGAATTTGGAAAAACAAATTTGTAATGATAAAATTTGTAAATTTGAATTAGAAAAATATATTTTTATTTTAAGTGATGAAAAAATCAATGATATTTTTCTTGATATGGATTTTATTTTAAAGAATGATTGTAGTTTTTATCAAGGAGAGAAAAATCAAATTTTAAAGTCTTTAGTGGCTTTTAAACTAAGAAAAGAATTAGTTTTTTTAAAGAAAAAAATTGTAAAATCTCAAACAAATCATGAAGAAGAATTAGAAAGAATAAAATTTTTATTATGCTATTTTGCAACTATGTTTGAAGAAAAAAGTATTGAAAAACTAAAAAATTATTTTGAACATAATCATTTAGAACAAATTTCATATGATGAAAATACAATAAAACAAATTGAAAAAAGCATTAAAAAATTAAAAATATATAGTTAGGAAAAACATGCAAAAACAAGAAAAAATAGTCAAAATGTTTGATGATATAGCACCAACTTATGATAAGGCTAATAGAATTTTAAGTTTTGGAAGTGATGTGAGTTGGAGAAAAAAAGCTTGTTTAGATGTTTTTAAATTTTCTAACAATGAACTTGATATTATCGATGTGGCTTGTGGTACAGGCGATATGATTATAGAATGGCAAAATCAAGCCTTAAGGACAAATAAAAATATCATTAGTATAAAAGGGGTTGATCCAAGTGCGGGCATGCTTGAAGTGGCTAAGAAAAAAATTCCTGATGCGACTTTTGTGCAAGCAAAAGCACAAGAACTTCCACTTGAAAGTGAAAGTGCAAATATCATAAGTATAAGTTATGGCATACGCAATGTGGTAGATAGGAAAGAAGCTATAAAAGAATTTGCAAGAGTGTTGAAAAAGGATGGGATTTTACTTGTGCTTGAATTTACTAAAAGAGAGCAGGGTGGTTTTATAGCTGCTTGTAGAGATTTTTACTTAAAAAATATTTTACCAAAAGTGGGTGGATTTATCAGTAAAAATTATAGTGCTTATGAGTATTTACCAAATTCGATAGAAGATTTTTTAAGCAAAGAAGAATTTATTAAAGAATTGAGTGAGTATTTTGAAATGCTAGAGTATAAAAGCTTTAGTTTTGGTGTTTGCTCTATGTTTATTGCAAGAAAAAAATGAAAGTTTCAGAACTTAATCTAAAAGCTAAAAGTTTATTAGAATTTCATCTTGATGATATAGAGCTTAGTGGAGAAATTTCTAAAATTACCATTCATAGTTCAGGACATTGGTATTTTGATTTAAAAGATGAAAAATCAAGCATAGCTTGTGTGATGTTTAAAGGCTTTAATCAGTTTGTCCAAGCTAAACCTAAAGTTGGCGATATGCTTGAACTTAGAGGTTATGTGAGTTTATATGAAGCAAGTGGCAGGTATCAATTTATCGCCAAAAGTATGCAAAAAACAAGTCTTGGAGATTTAGAAGCTAAATTTTTAGCTCTAAAAGAAAAGCTTGAAAAAGAAGGTTTGTTTGATACAAATGTTAAAAAAAGCATTATTAAATTTCCTAAAAAAATAGGCATAATTACTTCTTTTACTTCAGCTGCTTTGCAAGATATGTTAAAGCTAATTTCACAAAAAGAATACAATCTTTGCAAAATAACTATTTTTAATGCCCTTACCCAAGGACAAAGTGCCCCAAATTCTTTAATAAATGCTTTAAAAAAAGCCAATGAGTATAATTTAGATGCGATTATTTTGGCAAGAGGTGGTGGAAGCAGAGAAGATTTGTTTTGTTTTAACGATGAAGAACTTGCAAGATGTATTTTTTCTTTAAAAACGCCTATTGTTTCTGCTATTGGACATGAGATTGATTATGTTATTAGTGATTTTGTAGCAGATTTAAGAGCACCAACTCCAAGTGCAGCTATTGATATGATTTTTCCAAATAAACTAAGCTTAGAACAAGGACTTGATGAGCTTGCTATGCGTTTTAAAAACCAAATGTTAAATCATCTTAAGTTTTATCAAAACAAAATCGATCATTTGCAAAATTTAGCCAAAGCTAAGTCTTTAGAAAATGCTTTTTTTCTTAGAAAACAAAAGCTTGATTTTTTACAAAGCCAACTAAAGAGCGTTTTAAATTTAAAATTATTAAATTATGAAAATAAGCTTGATAATTTTGAGGAACTTTTAACTCAGCAAAAAAATTTCTTTGATAAAAGTAAAAATTTGATAAATTTACAAAAAGATGGCAAAAATATCTCTCTTGAAAAGCTAAAAAAAGGAGATATTATAAAGCTTTGCTCAATAAATGAGAGTAAAGAAGCTCAAATACTATAAAAGGAGATAAAATGAGAGTGATGAATTTTAGTGCAGGTCCTTCAAACCTGCCTGATGAGGTTTTAAAAGAAGCTAGGGAACATTTGTTTGATTATCATGGTAAAGGCTTTTCTATTATGGAAGTTTCTCATCGTGGAAAGGTTTTTGAAGAAGTGCATTTTGAAGCTATCAAAATGGCAAAAGAACTTTATGGTGTAAATGATGATTATGAAGTGCTTTTAATGCAAGGTGGAGCTAGTTTGCAATTTGCTATGATACCTATGAATTTATATATGGGTGGAGTTTGTGAATTTGCTAATACGGGAGTTTGGACTAAAAAGGCTATTAAAGAAGCTGAAATTTTAGGAGTAAATACAAAAATAGTAGCAAACACTCAAGAAAGTGAGTTTGATCATATCCCACAATTTGAATTTAGCGATAATGCAGATTATGCTTATATATGCTCTAATAATACCATTTATGGAACTCAATATAAAAGCTATCCAAAGACTAAAAGTCCTTTGATAATTGATGCTTCTAGTGATTTTTTCTCTAAAAAGATAGATTTTTCTAATATTGCTATGCTTTTTGGTGGGGTGCAAAAAAATGCAGGAATTTCAGGGCTTGCTTGTGCTTTTGTGCGTAAAGATATGATAGAGCGTAGTAAAAACAAAAATATACCTAGTATGTTAAAATATAGCGTTTATGCTGAAAATAATTCTTTATTTAATACTCCAGCAACCTTTGCTATATATATGTTTAATCTTGAAATGAAATGGCTTTTAAATCAAGGTGGATTAGACAAAATCAATGAGCAAAATATACAAAAAGCCAAAATTTTATACGATGTGATTGATGAGAGTAATGGTTTTTATAAAGGTCATGCTAAAAAAGAGGATAGATCATTAATGAATGTTAGTTTTAATATAGCTTATGATAAAAACTTAGAGCCAGTTTTTGTAAAAGAAGCTGAAGAAAATGGTATGATAGGTCTTAAAGGACATAAAATTTTAGGTGGAATTCGTACTAGTATTTATAATTCTATCAGCATTGAAAAGGTTCAAAAGTTAAGTGAATTTATGAAAGCTTTTGCAAAAAAACATGCTTGATTTTTGGTGATTTTCACCAAAAATCATTTGTATAGTAAAAACTTTACTCTTTAATATTTATCAGCATTTTCCTAAGCCATTATTGTATTTTTTTTCAAGAAAATCTTTGAAAAATTCTTTTCTACTTTTACAAGGTGCTTTAGGATGTTTTTCTCTCATATGTTCAAGATATTTATCATAGCTTGCAACTCCAACTAAGGGATGAAAAAACCTTTCGGATTTTTCATACCATAATTTAAGTTTTTTTATCATGTTTTTTCCTTTTTTAATGCTATATAAGGGCTTTCTTTTAAAGGAATGTTTAATTTTTTGATAAAAATTCCAAAACAAGAAAGTATAACAAGCAAAGTGGTAATCATGAAAAACACACATAAAATTGCATTTATTAAATTGGAGTTTTTAGCTTGAGATGCTAATTTTATATCTTTTTTGATTTGCTCGATTATTGCTTCATCTTGTGTTTGAGAAAGTTTTAAATTAAATTCTTGTATTTTTTGCGCATTTATTTGTACAGCAGCAACATGACTTATAGCATTATGGATTGGATCTCCTTCTTTGTAAGGAAGAATTTTTTGAATACCTCCATAAAGTGTTGCGATTAAAACAAAACAAGCAGGTATGAGAGTAATCCAAGTATATCTTGCTTTCCCCATTTTAAATAAAATCGCACTTGCTAAAAGCAATGCCATACCAGCAAGCATTTGATTACTCACTCCAAAAAGTGGCCATAATGAGTAAATTCCACCTTTTGGATCTATCGCTCCTTGATAGAGAAAATACCCCCATCCACCAACACTTAAAGCTGTTGCAAAAATTCCTGCTAAGGTATTATTGATATTTCCTAAAGGTTTATAAACATTACCCAATATATCTTGAGCCATAAATCTACAAGCTCTTGTCCCAGCATCAACTGCAGTTAAAATAAACAAGGCTTCAAATAAAATAGCAAAGTGATACCAAAAGCCCATTAAATTCACTCCACCAAATAATTCATGTAAAATTAAAGCAACACCTACAGCAAATGTTGGTGCCCCACCAGTTCTTGATAATATGCTTTGTTCGCCTATATTTGTAGTTAAAGTAGTGATTTCTTCAGGAGTTATTTTAAAACCCCAGCTAGAAATAGCAGCAGCTGCATTTGCAACATCTACACCTATAGTAGCAGCAGGCGCATTGATGGCAAAGTAAAGACCAGGGTGTAAAATACAAGCACAAATTAAAGCCATGATGGCCACAGCACTTTCCATAAGCATAGAGCCATATCCAACAGCTAATGCATGAGTTTCATTTTCAAGCATTTTAGGAGTTGTGCCACTTGAAATTAATGCATGAAAACCACTAATAGCTCCGCATGCAATGGTAATAAATAAAAATGGAAAAATTGCTCCAGCAAATACAGGCCCACTTCCATCTAAATATTGAGAATTAATTTTTGGCATTTGAAGATCAGGTGCTACAAATACAATAGCTAAAGCCATAACCACAATAACACCGATTTTTAAAAAAGTTGATAAATAATCTCTTGGAGCAAGTAAAAACCAAACAGGTAAAATTGCAGCTATAAAACCATAAGCCATCATAATAAGTGCTAAAGTTGGTGCATCAAAGGTAAATATTTTCGCCCAATAAGGATCAGCAGCTATTTCACTTCCATAATGTATGGCTAATACGAGCAGTATAAAACCTATAATAGAAGCTTCACCAACCCTACCAGGTCTTAAAAATCTCATATAAATTCCCATAAAAACAGCAATAGGAATGGTCATTGCAATGGTAAATAATCCCCATGGAGATTCTGCTAAAGCTTTTACAACAACCATAGCTAAAATCGCAATAATTATAAGCATAATTCCAAATATAGCAATCATTGCTATTGCGCCGATAAATTGTCCTAATTCATCTTTTATCATCTCTCCTAAAGATTTTCCATTACGACGCGTAGATATAAATAAAACTACAAAATCATGTACCGCACCTGCTAAAACACCGCCTATTAATATCCAAAGCATAGAGGGTAAATAACCCATTTGTGCAGCAAGTATAGGACCTACCAAAGGACCAGCTCCTGCGATAGCGGCAAAATGATGTCCAAAAAGCACAATTTTATTTGTAGGGACAAAATCACATCCGTCATTTTTAACTACAGCAGGAGTTGCTCTGTTTTTATCTAGCTCTAGCACCTTATAGGCAATATATCTACCATAAAATCTATACCCTATGATATAAATACATAAAGCAGCAATAACAAGATAAATCGCTGAAATACTTTCGCCATTTTGGAGTGCTAATATGCCAAAACAAACAGCACCGACAATGGCAACAAAAAACCATAATATTTTGTTAGTAATATTCATTTAATTCCTTTGCTTTAGTGAATTTATTTAGTGTATCGTAGAATTATATTTTATTGCTATATAGGATAAATAAAAAATTAATATATTACAAAATGTAACATATTTCTTAGTCAATTAAAAATTAATTTTATTGACTAAGAATTTGAAATTATTTAGATTTAAAACTTAGTGTCGCTGTCAATTGTAAAGTATCGCCATATCTGTCTAGATTGTATGGTAGTTTGATGTTTGCAGCTATTATTTGTAAACCATCTTTTGGTTTTGTGAGTGTGATTGTTGCTATACCTTTTTCATTTGTTGCTATGTTGTCGATATCATCATTTTGATCTTCAAATTCAACTCCTTTTACGGGTTTTCCATCTAGTAAAACTTGGAGTTTTAATTTATCTCCTTCATGTAGTGTTAAAGGATTTTGTAAAGGAACTATTTCAAATTTTAATCCTAATGGTTTTTTTGAACCTTCATCCCAAGAAAAAATACTTTTTCCCATTTTGAAAATTTTTCTTGTTTGAGTGACTTCATTTGCACCAGTAATATCTGTAATATCAGATCTTTTTTGTGCATAATGTTTTCCATCTTTTGTAAATGTGTAATATCCAAAATCATAATTAACACTTGCAACAGCAGGTTTTCCCTCAATAAATATTTTGTTATTTTCGTAGTCATAGCCAGCTTTTAAATTTTTTCCTTGAGAATCTTTTGCACTTATACCAAAAACCCTATCAGGTTGATATTGTCCCCAGTGATCATCAGCCCAAAAACCTACTTCATATCCATTGCTAGTTTGCATAGGAAAGAATTGATGAGCTAAAGCAGAACTTGCTATAAAAAAACTCAAAAACACCATTTTTGAAAATTTCATTTTTTCTCCTTTAAAATAATTTTGATAATCATTATATATATTTTTATTTATATAAAACTTAAGGATGTATTTTAATTTTTCCTTTATAAAAAAGAAAAATATTTTAATTTTTCTTATGTTAAAATCATAAATTTATTTTTAAATATTTAGGAAAAGTTATGAATGATACTATTAATATAATTGGTGCTAAAGAGAATAATCTTAAAAATATCAACCTAGAAATTCCTAAAAATAAGCTTATAGTTTTTACAGGACTTAGTGGAAGTGGTAAATCCACCTTGGCTTTTGGTACACTTTATGCAGAAGGACAACGCCGCTATATTGAGAGTTTAAGTGCTTATGCAAGGCAGTTTTTAGATAAAGTGGGTAAGCCAAATGTTGATAAAATAGAAGGTTTAACTCCTGCTATTGCTATTGATCAAAAAACAACTTCTAAAAATCCTCGATCAACCGTTGGAACTATTACTGAAATTTATGATTATCTAAGACTTTTATACGCAAGGATTGGCTCACAACATTGTCATCAATGTGGCCAAAAAATCTCATCTATGAGTGCAGCAGATATCGTAGGTGAAATCTTAAAGCTTCCAAAAGGGGCAAAAATCATCATTTATGCTCCTTTGATCAAAGAAAAAAAGGGAACTTTTGCAGATCTTTTGGAAAATTTAGTCGCAAAAGGTTATGTTAGAGCACAAATTGATGGGGTTTTAACGCGTCTTGATGAGGATATTGAGCTTGCTAAAACCAAAAAACATACAATAAAGCTTGTGATAGATAGACTCCAAGTGCAAGATGATATGTTGGCAAGACTTGCAAGCGATATAGAAAAAGGTCTTAGTGAGAGCTTTGGTGAAGTGGAAATTGAAGTTTTAAATAATGAAGAATTAAACATAGCAAAACATTTTCATTATAGTGAGCATAATGCTTGTTTTGATTGTAAAATTTCTTTTCCTTTGCTTGAGCCTTTGAGTTTTTCTTTTAATTCTCCAAAAGGTGCTTGTCCAAGTTGTGATGGTCTTGGTATAAGATATACGCTAGATATGAAAAAGCTTATCAATGAAGAATTAAGCTTAGAAGCAGGAGCTGTAAAGCTATTATATGGGTTTAATAAAAGTTATTACTATAAGTTTTTAATGGCCTTTTGCGAGCAAAATGCTATAAGGGTAAAAATTCCATACAATGAGCTAAGCGAAGAAGAAAAGCGCCTAGTGCTTTATGGTAATGCCAAGGAAATTAACTTTTTATGGAAAAGACATCGCTTAAATCGCAAATTTGAAGGTGCGGTTAAATATGCCTATGAAATGCTAAAAGATGAAAAAGATTTAAGCGAATATATGAGCGAAAAAACTTGCAAAGATTGTAATGGTCATCGTTTAAGAGCTGAAAGTTTAGCTGTAAAAGTTGCTGAAAAAAATTTGGGTGAAATTTTAGATATGAGCATAGAAAATACTACTGCATTTTTTTCAAAAGAAGCTAATTTTGCATATTTGAGTGAGCAAGAAAGATTGATAGCTAAGCCTATTTTTAAAGAAATTAATGAAAGATTGTTTTTTCTTTATGATGTAGGACTTGGGTATTTATCCTTAGGGCGTGATGCAAGAACAATTAGTGGAGGTGAAGCTCAAAGAATTCGTATAGCATCTCAAATTGGTAGTGGTTTAAGCGGGGTGATGTATGTTTTAGATGAGCCTAGCATTGGTTTACATGAGCGAGATACGGCAAAACTCATTAAAACTTTAAGAAATCTTCAGCAAAAGGGTAATACTTTAATCGTGGTTGAGCATGATAAAATGACTATAGAAGAGGCAGATTTTATCGTAGATATTGGTCCAAATGCTGGTAAATTTGGTGGTGAAGTTGTATTTAGTGGAACTTATAAAGAATTATTAAAAAGCAAAAGTCAAACCGCCCTTTATATGAGTAGTAAAAAGCAAATTGCCCATCAAAAAAATAGAGAACAAAAAGATTTTATTAGTTTAAAAGATGTGAGCATTAATAATATTCAAAATTTAAGTGTAGATTTTCCATTGCATAATTTAGTAGCAATTACAGGTGTTTCAGGAAGTGGTAAAAGCTCGCTAATCTTGCAAACTTTGCTTCCATTTGCAAAAGAAGAGCTTAACCGTGCTAAAAAAGTTAAAAAACTAAGTGGGGCTAAGATAGAAGGTTTGGAAAAACTTGATAAGGTAATTTATCTTGATCAAAGTCCTATAGGAAGGACTCCTCGTTCAAATCCTGCTACTTATACAGGTGCTATGGATGAAATTCGTAATCTTTTTGCAGCTACCAAAGAAGCTAAAATGCGAGGTTATAAAGCAGGGCGTTTTTCTTTTAATGTTAAAGGTGGAAGATGTGAAAAGTGTAGTGGCGATGGTGAGATTAAAATAGAAATGCACTTTTTGCCTGATGTGATGGTAACTTGTGATGTTTGCAATGGTAAAAGATATAATGATGCAACTTTAGAGATTAAATATAAAGGTAAAAGCATAGCTGATGTTTTAAATATGAGTATTATTGAAGCAAGCGAGTTTTTTACTTCTGTGCCAAAGATAAAACAAAAGCTTGATACTTTGGTAAAAGTTGGGCTTGATTATCTTACCTTAGGACAAAATGCAACTACTTTAAGTGGTGGGGAGGCTCAGCGTATTAAGTTAGCTAAAGAATTAAGCAGAAGCGATACAGGAAAAACTCTTTATATTTTAGATGAACCTACAACAGGACTTCATTTTGAAGATGTTAATAAACTTATTGTAGTTTTGCAACATTTAGTTGATCTTGGAAATAGTGTGTTTGTGATAGAGCATAATTTAGATGTGATTAAAAATGCTGATTATATCATCGATATGGGACCTGAAGGTGGAGTTAAAGGTGGTAAGGTTATAGCTAAAGGTAGCGTTGAAGAGCTTGCTAAAAATCATAAAAAAAGTGGTTCTTATACAGGGTATTATCTAAATTTAGAGCTAAAAAGCATAAAAAAATAAATTGGTTGAAGTTATTCTTCAACCATAAATTTCACCTTTTTTATACTCATAAATACTTTGCATATCTTTATCTCCTCTTCCTGAAAGATTTACAACTATCACACTTTTTTTCTTTAAAGTCGGACAAAGTTTTTCTAAATAAGCTAATGCATGTGAGCTTTCAATAGCGGGTATAATACCTTCTTCTTTACATAATAATTTTAAAGCATTAATGCACTCATCATCACTAATAGCATGATAACTTGCTCTTTTACTTTCTTGCAAATATGCGTGCAAAGGCCCTATGCCAGGGTAATCAAGCCCAGCAGAAATACTAAAAGTATGAGCAATGTTGCCTTTATCATCTTGTAAAACTTTAGTTTTCATACCATGGATAATACCTTCTTCGCCTTTAGTAAGTGTGGCTGCATGATAAGGTGTATCTTTTCCTAAACCTGCTGCTTCAACACCTATAAGCTTAACTTTTTCATCTTTTAAAAATGCATGAAAAATTCCAGCAGCATTGCTACCACCTCCAGCTGCTGCTATGATGTAATCTACTTTTTTATTTAATTTTCTAAGTTGCATTTTGCATTCTTTACCTATAATACTTTGAAAATGCGTAACAATTTGTGGATAAGGATAAGGCCCCACTGCACTTCCTACTACATAAAATACTTCTTTGGTATTTTTAATCCAAAAATTTAAAGCCTCATCTACCGCATCACTTAAAGTTTTACCTCCACTTTCTACTGCGTGAACTTTTGCTCCTAAAATCTCCATTTTATAGACATTTAAGGCTTGCCTTTTTACATCAATAGCCCCCATAAATATCTCACATTCAAGTCCCAAAAGTGCTGCTGCAGTAGCTGTTGCAAGCCCATGTTGTCCTGCTCCGGTTTCTGCAATAATTTTTTTCTTATTCATTTTCTTTGCCATTAAGGCTTGAGCTATGGCATTGTTGATCTTATGAGCTCCTGTGTGAGTTAAGTCTTCTCTTTTTAAATAAATTTCATGATTATAAAGCTTGCTTAAATTTTTAGCATGGTATAAAGGCGTAGGTCTTCCCACATAATTAGCTAAGAGTTCTTTTAATTCTGTGTTAAAATCTTTATCTTTTTTGAGTTTTAAAAAAGCTTTTTCTACTTCATCTAATGCTATTTTTACTTCATTTGGCACAAATTGCCCACCAAATTTTCCATAATATTTTTTCATAGTATTTCCTTAAAATGATTAATAATTTAAAATCAAAAAATGATCAACTAAAACTAAAAATGTAAAATAAAAATGATTGAAAATGTAGTAGCAGGCTTAACGCCAAGAAAAAGAAGCTTTGTTAAATGAGTATTCTAAATTTAGTTTAGAAAATTTTTTCCTTTCCATAATTTTTCCTTTTAAAAAATTGCCAAATGACTTTACATTCTAAGATAATTATTATTAAAAATTCTTTAAAATGATAGTTTATAAAATAAATACTAAGAAAATTTATAATGTTTGATTTTTTATATAATGATATAAGTTATATAGGGCTTTTTGTAGTATGTTTTCTCTCTAGCACGCTTTTGCCTATGGCTAGCGAGGCTTTTGTGCTTGCTTTTGTGAAATTAGATTTTAATGCTTATATGGTTTTATTTATAGCAAGCTTGGGGAATACTTTGGGTAGTTTAAGTACCTATGCGTTAGCTTATTTTGGAGAGAGTCAAATTTTGGAAAAATATTTTAAAAACTCTTTATGTAAATTAGAAAAAATCAATGCAAACTTTAAAAAATTTGGCTCTTTATATGCTTTTTTTACTTTTTTACCCATAGTGGGAGATCTTTTTGCACTAGGCCTTGGATTTGCTAAGTATTCTTTTTTAAAAGCAAGTATTTTTATAGCCTTGGGTAAATTAAGTCGTTATGCTTTTGTAATTTTCATAGCAAATTCCATTTAAAAGTCTTGATTTTAAAAGATTTAAAAGTCTAACATTATCAACATCTTTTAAAACTTTTATGGTGTTTTTTAATTCATGATTTTTCATAGGCATTTTAGAATCTTTAAAACACCTTATCGTGCTTCCTCTAGCAAAAGTACTATCACAAATGACATCTACTAAATACTCATCAAAATTTGCTAAATTTGGATCAAGCATATAAGCAATAGTTAATGCATCGTGTATCCATGTGCCATTTGTGCCTCTTGTTTTGCTTGCATAATCAATCCAAACTCTTAAAGTTTGCACTAAAAAATCACAAAGTGGATTTTGATTTTCTAAAGTATTTAAATCTTCATGCGTGAGCATAGTTTGCATTGTTATATTATAAGGAACAAGTGTGATTTTAGCTCTTGAGTTTAAAACTATACTAGCAGCTTCAGGATCAAAGCCAAAATTTGTATCTTTGATATGATAAGGCATATCAAAACTCCCACCCATGATAAAAATTTCTTTTACATTTTTATCAAAGTCTTTGAAAAGCTTCATAGCTATGGCTATATTTGTTAAAGGCCCTATAGCACAAATTGAAATTTCACCTGGGTTTTGCATAATAAGCTTACCCATTTTCATACAAGCATTTGGGTTTATGTTTTCTAAGATTTTTATAGGTTTTATATGATCCCAAAGATGAGTAAGCTTAAACTCTTCTACGCCTTTATCTAGTCTTTGTCTCCAAAAATGACTATTTTCACATAAAGCTTCATGAGCACCTAAATACAAAGGTATATCTAGATTAAGCTTATTTAATAAATCTTTAGCAACACTATAAGCGGTTAAAGCTTGCACATTACCACTTAAAGTGCTAATCATTTCAAGTTTGATTTCTTTGGAGGCTAAAATAAGTCCAAGGGCTAAACCATCATCAGTATTAGCCCCTGCTATTCCATTGCCTATATCAGTATCTAAAATAAGGCGTATCATATCGCATCTTCTATTAAATTTAAATCCCTACCTCTAGTTTCTGGTGCAAAGAAAGTTGTGATAAAACCAATTCCTGCAGTGATAACAAAATACAAGGCTATTGGCCACCAAGTGCCATAATAAGCAAGCAAAGCTGAAGCTATCATAGGAGCGGTTCCTCCTGAAAGTATAGAGCCAAATTCTTTTGCTAGTGCCATTTTGGTATAGCGATTTTTTGCTCCAAAAAGCTCCACACCCCACGCAGCTTGTACGCCAAAAATTCCTAAAGATGCTAAAGACATACCTACAATGATAGTTAAAATTACAATAATTTCATTTTTACTATCAAGTAGCATAAAAGCAGGGAAAGCATAAAGCATTAAAAGCAAGCAAAAGGTTCTATAAGTAATACGCCTTCCAAATTTATCGCTTAAATATCCTGCTAAAGGTATAACCAAAAATCCCACCAAAGAAGCGATAACAACAGCAGTTGTGGCTACTGATTTATCAAGAAGTAAAATTTTAGTTACATAACCTACTATAAAGCCTTGTGCAAGATAAGATGGTCCATTTTCTCCTATTCTTATGCCCACCATAGTCCAAAATGCACGACTTTTCTGCCAAAAAGTTCTTTCATCTTTTTTCATATGTGCTTCATTTTCATGACGAATTTTTAGCATTAATTCTTTTTGTTTTTCAAAAACAGGAGTTTCTTTTACATTTAAACGCATATAAACAGCAAAAAGTGCTATAAAAATACTTCCTATAAAAGGAATTCTCCATCCCCATTCTTTAAAACTAGCATCATCCATACTTGTAACTAAAAGCCACACGAAAGCTGCAAGCAAGGTTCCGCTGTTTGATCCAAGTGCTATAACAGAAGAGATTAAACCTCTATGTTTGCTAGGAGCATATTCTCCAAGCATGACAGTCCCACCTGAAAGCTCAGCACCTGCTCCAAAGCCTTGCATAAAACGCAAAATAACCAAACATATAGGAGCCCAAATTCCAATTACTGCATAACTTGGTATAAAACCAATTAAAGTAGTTGAAATACCCATTAATGCAATGGTGCTCATTAATACATTTTTTCTTCCGTATTTATCTCCTAAATATCCAAAAAATAAAGCTCCAATAGGTCTAGCAATAAAACCTATACCATAAGTAACAAAACTAAGCAATAATGCTATAACAGGAGTTTGTTCAGGAAAGAAAACTTCTGAAAAAACAGTAGCTGCAGCTAAGCCATAAAGTGCAAAATCTGCATATTCCATGGCAGTTCCTAGCCAACATGAAAATACAGCCTTTTTAAATGCCTTTTTTCCTTGTGGAGTTTGAAAATTTTCATCCGCGATTGATTTTGTTTGCAAGATTAAACCTTTGTTTTAAATTTAAAATATAATTGTAACTAAAATGCTTAAAATGGAAATTTAATACTTTTTACCGACTTTTAAATAATTTTGGGCGATAATTATTATTATTTTTTAATATAGGAAAAAAATGAAAACTTTAACAATAATTGATACTTTTGGCTTTTTCTTTAGACTTTTTTATGCTTTAAAGGGGTTGAAAAATTCAAAAGGTGAGCCTAGTAATATGATTAGTGGTTTTGCTAATTTTATTTATAGTTTGAAAAATGAACATCCTAGTGATATGATTATTTTTGCTCTTGATAGTAAAGGAAAAACTTTTAGAAGTGAAATTGATCCAAATTATAAAATCAACCGCACTCCACCTCCGCCTGATTTATTAGCTCAAATTCCAATTTGCATTCAAATGATAGAAAAAATGGGTTTTTCAAGTTTTTCTTGCGAAGGATATGAGGCTGATGATATCATCGCATCTTTAGTTAAAGAGTGTGAAAGTAAGGATATTTTTATAAGAATTATCACTCAAGATAAAGATTTATATCAACTTATAAAAGATGATAAAGTTAGTATTTATAGCCCTATTTCAAAAAATGATTATAATGAAGCAGGGTGTTTGGAAAAATATGGGGTAAAACCTAGCCAAATAAGAGATTTTTTAGCTCTATGTGGAGATAGTTCAGATAATATCCCAGGGGTAAAAGGAATTGGTGCTAAGGGTGCTAAGAATTTACTTGATGAGTTTGAAAGTATTGAGGGAATTTATGAAAACTTAACACTAGTGCGTAATGAGAGAAGTCGTAATTTGTTGCTTGAAGGCAAAGAAAATGCCTTTTTAAGCAAAAAACTTGCTTCTTTGTATGAAAATTTAGATGTAAAAGATATGCTTTTAAATTGTGAGTATCCAAAAGATGAGCCTTTGTTTAAGATTATGGATATTTTAGAGCATTATGAATTAAATGCTTTGTTAAAAAAACTACGCACTAATCCTACTAATAAAGATAAAAATTTAGGATTTAATGCAAGATTAATTTTAGATGAGAAAGAATTATTTGAAATTTTAGAAAAAATTGATGATCAAAGCATTGTTGCTTTTGACACCGAAACTACGGGCTTGGATACTAAAGAAGCTAAGATAGTAGGGTTTAGTTTTTGTTTTCATGAAAGTGAAGCCTTTTATGTGCCACTTGCACATGATTATTTAGGAGTTTGTAAGCAAATTTCTATGCAAGTAGCTAAAAAGGGTATAGAAAAAATATATCAAAGCACGGTTATAGGCCATAATCTTAAATATGACTTTGAAATCATAAAAAATAATTTTAATTTACTTCCTCCAAAAAACTATGCTGATACTATGATACTTGCATGGCTTAAAGAGCCAAGTTTGCGTGTAAATATGGATGATTTGGCAAAAAGATTGTTTGCTTATGAGACTTTACATTTTGAAGACTTGGTAAAAAAAGGAGAAAACTTTGCAGGAGTGGATGTAGAAAAAGCTTGTAAATATGCTGCTGAAGATGCTTATATTACTTTAAGATTTTATTTGTATTTTTTAAAAAATTTAGAAAAGCCTTTATTTGAACTTGCACAAAAAAGTGAGTTTGAATTTATCAAAGTGCTTATTATGATGGAAAATAATGGCATTAAACTTGACACTCGAAAGCTTGAAAACTTAATGCAAAGTTTTAATCAAGATATTAAAATACTAAGTGAAAAAATATATGATTTAGCGGGTGAAAAATTTAATATTAACTCTCCTAAACAAGTAGGGGATATTTTATTTGAAAAATTAAAATTACCAAGTGGTAAAAAAGGTAAGACAGGTTATTCTACTGATGAAAAGGTTTTAAATACTATTTTAGATAACCATCTGATTGTGAAAGAAATTTTAACTTACAGAGAGCTTGCAAAATTAGTTTCTACTTATTGTGAACCTTTGTTAAAATTAGCTAAAAAAGATGAAAATTCAAGAATTTATTCAAGTTTTTTGCAAACAGGAACAGCTACTGGACGCCTTTCATCAAAAGATCCAAATTTGCAAAATATCCCTGCACATGGTCAATATGCTAAAGATTATAAATCTTGCTTTATTGCAAAAGAAGGATTTAGTTTTATCTCACTTGATTATTCACAAATTGAGCTTAGAATGCTAGCACATTTTAGTGAAGATGAGAAATTATTAGAAGCGTTTTCAAACGATGAGGATATTCATGCAAAAACTGCTATTATGATTTTTGGCCATAGTGATTATGAGACAAGAAGTATTGCTAAAAGTATAAATTTTGGTCTTATTTATGGTATGGGTTATAAGACTTTGAGCCAAAATTTAAAAATAGAAGCAAAGTTGGCTAAAGAATATATTGAAAAATATTTTGAGAATTTTACTAGTATTAAAACTTATTTTGAAAAGGTAAAAAATGAAGCTAAGCAAAATGGCTTTATAAGTACTTTGCTAGGTCGTAAGCGTTATTTTGATTTTGAAAATGCAAAGCCTATGCAAATTGCAATGCATGAAAGAGAGAGTATTAACTCTATACTTCAAGGTTCAGCTGCCGATATAATAAAATTGGCAATGATAGAAATAAGTAGAAATTTGGATGAAAATAAACGCTTAATTTTACAAATTCATGATGAGCTTATTTTTGAAGTAAAAGATGAACTTTGTGAGGATTTTGCAAAAAAAGCTAGTGATATTATGGAAAATATTGTAAAATTAAAAGTTAAATTAAAAACTTCATCAAGTATTGCCAAAAATTGGGGTATATTAAAATAAGGAGAATGTTTAATGGATCTTTCAACCATACTTGGGATGGTATTAGCTGTTGTTAGTATTTCTGTAGGGGATATTTTAGAGGGTGGTAACCCTTTGCATGTTTTACACTTAGCGTCTTTTATTATCGTGGTGCCTACAGCAGCTTTTTGCGCAATGACTTCTACACATAAAAAAATTGTTAAAGGTGCATATAAGGAATTAAAGGTAGTTTTTAAAGGTTCGGGGGTAAATTTAAGTCAAAGAATAGCTGAGCTTGTAGAATACTCTGTTATAGCAAGAAGAGATGGACTTTTGGCTTTAGAGTCAAAAACTAATGAAATTGACAATGAGTTCTTAAAAGAAGCTATGATGATGATGGTAGATGGTAAGAGCGTAGAAGAAATTAAAGAAAGTATGGAAATTCAAGTAGAAGAAATGGAAGAATATTATAAAGAATGTGCAGAATATTGGATACGCTTTGGTGAAACTTGTCCTACTATGGGGCTTGTTGGCGCTGTTTTTGGATTGATTTTGGCACTTAAACTACTTGATGATCCACAGGCTATGGCAGCGGGTATTTCAGGAGCTTTTACAGCAACTGTTACGGGAATTTTTGGTGCTTATGCTTTATTTGGGCCTTGGGGTAATAAAATGAAAGCTAATTCACATGATTTAATTAAGGAAAGAATAGTTATTTCTCACGCTATTGTAAGCATTGCAGAAGGAGCTAATCCAAGAGATTTGGAGGCAAAGTTATTTAACTATTTAAGTCATGATGAGCCTAGAATTTCTCAATTTGATAAATAAGAGTTAAAAATGGGAAAAAAACATAAATGTCCAGAATGTCCAGCAGGTGAAAAATGGGCAGTGCCTTATGCAGACTTTTTAAGTTTGCTTTTGGCGCTTTTTATTGCTCTTTGGGCGATTTCTGAAAGTAATCCTGCAAAAACTGAAGCCTTGAAAACTGAATTTGTTAAAATTTTTGAATTCACTGCTTCTAGTCCTTTAGAAAAAGAAAGTGAAGTGCATAATAAATATAGCGCACCTTCAAATGCAAATGTAGAAGAGCTTGAAAAACTTAAGAAATTAAGTATTACTCAACAAGAAAATATAGAAAAATTAAAAGCAGCATTAGATCAAAGAGAAAATAATATAGTTTTAAATTTACCAGCTAGAGTTGAATTTGCTAGGGGTAGTATTCAGATTGATTCTGCTGATGTACAAGATTTTTTAAAGCGTATTAGTGAAGTGCTCAAGAAAATGCCAAAACAAGCTCAAATAGAACTTAGAGGTTATACTGATGCAAGCGATCGGGATCCTAAGAGAAATTTTGATTTAGCTAGTAAAAGATCTCAAGTTGTAGCTGATTATTTAATAGCTAAAGGAATCGATCCAACTCAACTTATAGTTGTAAGTTTTGGTGATAATTATCCTTTAAGTACAAATAAAGAAGATGAAATAAATAATAGGGTAGAGTTTTATATTCGTGTAGATTCTTCAGACAATCAAGTTAGAAAGTCAGTATTAGATCAAATAGAAACTTTTAAATAACAAATAAGCTTTATAAACTTATTTGTTATTTTCTCCGCCAAAACGAAGCAATGCTGAACCCCAAGTAAATCCACCGCCAAAAGCATCAAGCAATATTAGCGAACCTTGTTTTAAACGACCTTGTTCATAAGCATCATTCATTGCCATAGGTATTGAGGCTGCTGAAGTATTACCGTATTTTTGCACTGTAACCACGCATTGTTCATCTGCAAAATTTAATTTTTCTTGCACGGCTTTAATAATTCTTAAATTAGCCTGATGAGGTATAAAAAGATCAATTTCTTCACTTTTTATATTATTTTTTGCAAGAATATCAATAACATCATTACTTAGAGTATTTACTGCAATTTTAAATACTTCGTTTCCTTTCATTTGCATAGAAAGAGGAGAGCAAATGCTACTTTTTTGAGATCTTTGAGTTATTAATAAATCTCCAAATTCCCCATCACTTGCTGTATGAGTATCTATAATCGGATAATTATCATCTAAAGATACAATTCCAGCACCAGCTCCATCGCCAAATAAAACACAAATACTTCTATCTGTATAGTCTATAATAGAGCTAATTTTTTCAGCTCCAATAATTAAAACATTTTTCTTTGTTTTGCTTTCAACCATAGATTTAGCAAGTTCTAAAAGATAAATAAACCCTGAACATGCTGCAGAAATGTCAAAAGCAGTGATGTTTTTTAATCCAAGATTATGAGCAATTTTACATGCAGTTGATGGCATAGTAAAGCAATCAGGACTTAAAGTAGCAACAATAATAGCATCTATGTCTTGAGGTTTTAAATTCGCTCTTTGTATAGCTTTGATAGCTGCTTTAGTACCAAGATCACTTGTGTTTTCATCATCATTTGCTATGCGTCTTTGTTCTATTCCTGTTCTTCTTAATATCCACTCATCACTAGTTTGCACCATAGATTCTAATTCTTTATTGCTAAGTATTTTTTCGGGGATGTAAGAAGCTATACTTTTTAATGAAGCTTTAGTTGATTTCATAATTGGCAAGTTCTTTTTCTATAGTTTGATTTATATTTGATTGTGTAAAATTTAATGCTTGAAAAATAGCATTTTTAATAGCTTTTGGACCGCTTTTACCATGACTTATAATGACACATTCTTTCACACCTAGAAGGGGAGCCCCGCCATATTCTTCATAATCAATGTGGGTTTTTAATTCATTAAAAGCAGGTTTTGCTAAAAGATAGCCAAGTTTTGCTAAAAAAGATTTTTGAATTTCTTGTTTTAAAAGTTTTGTAATAACACTTGCTACACCTTCGCCGGTTTTAAGTAAGATATTTCCATTAAAACCATCGCATACTAATACATCTATCGTGCCATTAAATATATCTCTTCCTTCAGCATTTCCGACAAAATTTGAAAGTTGCTTTAAAAGTTGATGGGTTTCTTTAGTAAGCTCATTTCCTTTGCATTCTTCTTCACCATTTGAAAGCAAAGCAACTCTAGGCTTAGCAATTTTTAAAATTTCTTTAGCATAGGCTTCACCCATAATGGCAAATTGAAACAAATGCTCACTTTTGCAATCAACATTTGCACCAACATCTAACACTAATGTTCTTGAATGGATATTTGGCATTAAAGTGGCTATTGCAGGTCTAGCGATATTGGCTAATCTTCCAAGTCTTAAAGTAGCCAAACTCATAGTAGCTCCACTATGTCCAGCTGACACAACAGCTTTTGCTTTTTGATTTCTTACTAAATCTATGGCTTTGTAGATTGTACTATCTTTTCGTTTTAATGCATCTGTAGAATTTTCTTCCATAGCAAATACATCAAAAGCCTCTTCATATTCTATATATGAGTTTAATTCTTGAGGGATTAAGGTTTTAAGCTTTTGAGGATCTCCTACTAAGATGGCTTTAAATTTTCGCTCTTTTAGAGCTTGAATTACACCTTCTATAATAGGTTTTTCCCCAAAATCACCACCCATTGCATCAATAGCAATGCTCGTCATTGTTCTTAATATTCCTTAGTTACAGGATTTACACGATGAGGCATTTTGTAGCTACCATCTTTATCCTTAATAGGCATAGGTAAGGTAACTTTGTAATGAGTTCTGCGTTTTGCTGCGCGAGTTTTGCTCACTCTTCTCTTAGGTACTGCCATTTTTTACTCCTTTATTAATTTAAACATTTATTACAATAAAAATAATCACTTAAGTAAGATTGTAATTCACTTGTAGCAAGCTCTATTAAGTCAATATGAGAGTCAAAAAACTCCATAGTATCACTTAAAGTATTATTTTCATCTTTAAAAATTCCATCGCTTGCAAAAAGCTCTATATTTTGATCGATTTCAAGTTCCATTTCATTACCACATCGATCGCAATTTCTATAAGTAAATCCTTTAAAATTAGCTGTTATTTTAGCTAATTTTGGATTAACTTTTGTAATAGTTCCTTCAAAAACTATATTATCAAGATCTAGTTTAAAAGGATAAGCTACAGAGCTAAGTTTTGCAAAGGCAATTTTCATTATAGAATTTCAGTTTTTGAAAAGAAAAATTCTATTTCAATTTTTGCATTTTCCAAGCTATCGCTTCCATGAACCGCGTTTGCATCAATACTATCTGCAAAATCTGCTCTGATAGTACCAGGAGCCGCTTCTTTTGGATTTGTAGCACCCATTAATTCTCTGTTTTTTAACATAGCATTTTCGCCTTCTAAAACAGAAACCACAACCGGACCACTGATCATAAATTCAACTAAGTCTTTAAAAAATGGTCTATCTTTGTGTACAGCATAAAATTCTTGTGCTTCTTTTTCTGAAAGCTGTATTTTTTTTGTAGCCGCTATTCTTAGACCGTTGCTTTCAAAGCGTGTTAAAATTTGACCAATAACGCCTTTTTTTACTGCATCAGGTTTAATAATAGAAAGTGTTTTTTCCAAAATCGTCCCCTTAATTTAGATAAGTTTTATGTTTATAAAAGAGCTAATTATATCAAAAAATGCTTTAAATTTATATAAAAATTGTAATTTTGAGTTATAAAATGAAGAAGCTACAAGCATCTTAAATACTAGAAAGATGCTTGTATTGGGTACTAATTAAGCAAATACCGGAGTTGAGCCATCTCTTAAATCGCTTCCGATATTATCACGACTTGGTTGACCACTAACTACATCGCTCCATACAATACAGCCATCAGTTGGACATGCACTTGCACATGCTGGCTGATCATTATGTCCTACACATTCAACACATTTATCAGCATAAACATAATATCTATCTTCGCCCTCAGGGTTATTTGCATCATCTACGATTGCACTTACTGGGCATTCATCTATACAAGAACCACATGCTATACAAATATCAGTAATTTTAACTGCCATTTTTTACTCCTTAAATATTAAAAGTTTAATATAAGATTATCAAAATTGTCTTAATTTTATTCTTAAAATCTTTTAATTTTGATAATAAAATTAATTTACATACAAATTTACACAATTAATAAATTTTTAAATTTACAAATGATATTATTTTGTTACAAATAAAATTTATTAATTAGGAGATAAACGATGATAGTAACTAAAAAAGCTATTGATTTTACAGCACCTGCTGTATTAGGTAATAATGAAATAGTTGGAGATTTTAATCTTTATAAAAATATAGGACCAAAAGGTGCAGTAGTATTTTTCTATCCAAAAGATTTTACTTTTGTTTGCCCTTCTGAAATTATTGCTTTTGATAAAAGATATCAAGATTTTAAAGATAGAGGTATTGAAGTAATTGGTGTATCTTGCGATAACGAATTCTCTCACTTTGCTTGGAAAAATATGCCTGTAAATCAAGGTGGTATAGGTCAAGTTAAATTTCCTTTAGTAGCCGACTTAACAAAACAAATTGCTAGAAATTTTGATGTTTTATTTGAAGAAGCAGTTGCTTTAAGAGGTTCTTTCTTGCTTGATGCTGATGGAACAATCCGCCATGCAGTTATAAATGACTTACCACTTGGAAGAAACATTGATGAAATGATTAGAATGGTTGATACTATGTTATTTACTAATGAACATGGTGAAGTTTGCCCAGCTGGTTGGAATAAAGGCGATGAAGGTATGAAGGCTGACCCTAAAGGTGTTGCTGATTATCTAAGTAAAAACGAAAATAAATTATAATTTTTTAAGCTGAAAGTTTTTCTTTCAGCTTAGCATAAATTGTGTTATAAAGTTACAATACTCTCAAAATATACTGATTAATATACATTTTTGATAAATGCTTTTAAAATATTATAACTAGGACATCATGTAATAAATAATTTACTTTTTATTTTATATATTTATTATTTTGTTGTCATTTTATTGTATTAATAGCATGATAATCGTTGTATAAAAATTTACTACAAAATTTTAAGGAGCTGTTATGGTTTTTTCATTTTCTAAGAGCTTATCTTCAAAGCTTATATGGATAATGTGTGTAGGTGTAGTTTCTATTGTAATACTGATTAATTTAGTCAGTTATTTTAATTCAAAAAATAGTACTTTTGATTTACTAACAGAAATACAAGTAAACAATATGGTGGATACAAATGCTCTGTATGATTTTTATGGAAAAACTAAAAGATTAGCTATAGAATCTTTAGCAGAGCAATTTTCTAGTAATTTAAATATGCCTTCAGAACAAATTATGCAAATTCTCAAACTAGCTGCAAAAACTTCTGGGTTTGAGCTAGTTTATGTTGGTTTTGAAGATAGTGGCAAAAATTATCAATCAGATGGTCAAGTACTTGATTTATCAAAGGGTTATGATACTAAAAATAGAGGTTGGTATAAAGAAGCTAAAGCAGCTAGAAAATTTATAACAACTGATCCATATAAATCTGTAACAACAGGAGAAATAGGAATTACTTATGCCATTCCTGTTTATGCTAATGGAAAACTCTTAGCGGTAGTTGGAGGTGATTATAATTTACATACTTTTTCTAAAGATGTTTTAGCTATAGGGCATTCTCAAAGCTCCTATGCAGCAGTATATGATAAAGAAGGTATGGTAATTTTCCACGAAGATAAAGATAAAATGCTTACTAAAACTGACTTAAGTATTAATATAGCAAATGCTATTAAAGCAGAGCCTGATTTAATTGATCCAAGTAAAGAAGATACCTTATTTTATGCTAAAGATGGTGCAGGCAAAACACAAGTTGCAACTTGTAATCAAACTTTAAATCCAAAATACATTGTATGTTCTATTACAGATGAATCTGTATATACTGATGCAGTTAATAAAGTTTTATTCCAACAAGTTATTATTGCATTAATAGCTATTATTGTAGCTTTAATCTTAGTAAGATTTGCTATTATTAAAAACTTAAAACCTATAGCAGTTATAACTAC